>JAVHOR010000022.1:0-1039 GCA_036170175.1 Patescibacteria group bacterium
AAAAAGAACGTACTAATAGGTTGAATAAAATCATCAAGTGAAGAGTTACCTACACCGTCAGTTTTAACATTAGAGTTGTTATCTCGAAGATTAAGCTGACTGTTCGTCGGATCGGCTGCAAAAAGCGATCAGAAAGAGAAGAAGATACAGAGAAGAAAGAGGATAATTTTTCGCATAGAAAATGAAATTATGAGCGGATTATAATAAGAATAGGAGTATTAGCAAGAGAGGTCATGGTGAGGATTCATAATTAGAGCTTTGCTTTTTTTGCCTCTTCCTTCTTTTTTTCCTTGTATACTTCCTGTTCACTTCGATATTTCTTTTCTTCTTCACGGATCATATCGATATTCTCGAAAATCTTTTTCTCGACAAATTCTTTCTTCTTCGTGTATTTCTCTCGTGATACTTTGAGGAGAACATCTCGTGATTGTTCTATCGGCATATTGAATCGTTCTCGAAGTGGTGCGTATGTCGTCGCAGAAAAGACAGGTGACGGCATACCATCAATGAGGAGCTTGGTATAAATATCGTACTTTCTCAGATTCGTCAGGTCATGCTCAGTGATGACATCCTCCCCACCAAAGACATCGGAGAGAGTGACAGCATCATGATATCCTACCTGAAAAGAGAGAATAGTTCCGACATTTCCGAATACTGCTCACTGGACTGTCTCGGCCATCTGATCGATATACTGATTGGCCATGGTAAGAGAGAGTCCATATTTTCGAGCTTCAGATAAGATAGTCGCGAAAGAGTCAGTAGCAAAATTCTGGAATTCGTCGACATAGAGACCAAAATCTCGACGCTTCTCTTCGGGAATATCGGCTCGAGTCATGGCTTCAATCTGAAATTTCGTTACCATCATTGCACCGAGAAGTGCACTCGCATCTTCGCCAATCCGTCATTTCGAGAGATTGACGAGAAATATTTTTCCATTATCCATTATCCATCTCAGAGAAAATGGATTTTTTGGCTGACCAAGGATATTTCGAAGTATTGGAGACGAGAGAAATTGACCGACTTTATTTAAGATCGGATT
>JAVHOR010000023.1:0-4359 GCA_036170175.1 Patescibacteria group bacterium
GCAGAGGCAGCAAAAATAATACAAAGGACTTTTGTAAGATAGGAGATTTTTATCCTATCCTATGGATTTATAATGATGCCAATGAGAATTTGGAAGAGGAATCTTATCCATAAGAATTATTTTAATTCATATTTCCAACCTGGTTGCCAGTTTCCAGACTTACGCCAATCATCGGCCTGAGCCTGATCCCAGGACTTTCATTTAAGAACAACATCAAGAGCAAGTTGTGGTGCTTTGTGTGCAATAAATGCAACTCTTTCCTCATCGTATTCTCTTATAATAAATTTGAGTAAATCTAGGATTCTTATTTTTACATCTTCATAACTCTCACCATTTGGAAAGGAATTTGAAATATTTACTTCTTGCATTGGCTCAACAACTGAAGAAGGGAAACCATTATAGTCACCATAATTACACTCTCTGAGACGACTATCAGAAATAATCGGACACTTTCCTCAAAAAGCAATTTCTGCAGTTTTCTGAGCCCTAATGAGATCAGAACAAAATACCACATCAAACACCTCATCTTTAAGAATTTCTTTGAGTGTGTAAGCTTGATTTATGCCAAGCTTGGAAAGTCCAACATTATTCCATCCAGAAGAAACAGAACTCTCATTATCGATAGTTGTTCCATGAACAAAGTAAGTAAGATAAATCATAATAAGAAATATTTACTTCTCTAATACTGCCTTAATTCTTCTCACTCCTGCAGATGAAGACTCTTCTTTTATGATTTTGAATCTTCCCATTTCTTTCGAATTCTCCACATGGGGACCACCACAAAGTTCGCGAGAGTAAGTAATACCATTTGATCATACCATTGAATATATTTTTACGATATCAGGGTACTTCTCCCAAAATGCGCCAGTTACACCTGAATTTTTTGCTTCAACTTTGTCCATATTTGTCATCGTCACGACGAGTCAAGAATTGATAGCCTCATTCACATAGTCTTCCACTCATTTTATTTGTTCTGGGGTCATTTTTTCGCCATGAGTAAAGTCAAAACGAAGCCGCTCAGCCGTGATATTGGATCCTGCTTGATGAACTCCATTTCCAAGGACTTTTCGAAGACCAGCAAGCATGAGGTGACAAGCAGAATGAAGTGCTGTTGTCTCGATTCCATCATCTGCAAGTCCTCATTTGAATTTTCCGGCAGAAGCAGTACGAGAGAGTTCTTGATGTTTCTCGAATGCAGTATTGAATCATTCGGTATCAACTGTAAGTCATTGCTCTTTTGCAAGCTCTATAGTCATCTCAAGAGGAAAACCAAAAGTATCGAAAAGTGTAAATGCCTTGCCACCAGAAATCTGTGTCACCTTCTGTCCACTTCGCTCAAATGCAATCTTGAATCAGTTTACAATCTTTTCAAATTCTCGAACTCCGTCTTTGAGAGTCTTACTGAACTTCCCTTCTTCCAGAGAAAGCTCAGTTTTTATTTTATCTGCATTATTTTTTACACTGTCATAGATTCCTGAGAATTGGTCGATATAGATATTAGCAATCTGAGTCGTAAATGGTTGTTCATATCCCATCTTATACGCTTCGCGAATAGCACGACGAATAAGACGACGGAGAATATATCCTTGATCGACATTCTTCGGAGCCACTCCATCAGCAATCATATGAGTCGCTGCACGAAGATGATCGGCAATAATGCGAGCTCATCGTTCATTGTAATTTGTTTCTCCGACAATCTCTTTGATTCGGACAAGCACAGGAGCAAAAAGATCTGTCTCATAGACACTTTTCATTTTATTGAGTGTCACGGTACATCTCTCTATACCCAGACCAGTATCGACACATTGAGCTGGAAGATCGACGAGAGTATATACATCGATACGATTGTATTGCATGAAGACATTGTTCCAGATTTCCATCCACATTTTGGAATCTGTTCATTTATTCGATCATTTTGGTGGCTTCCCTTCTCACATCCAATAAAATATCTCCGTATCAGGACCGCATGGACCAGTCGGACCGGCTGCCCACCAATTATCTTCTGCTGGTAAGTATGCGATCTTATCTTCAGAAATACCAATCTCTTTCCAAATATGAGCTGATTCTTCATCTCGCGGAGCATTGGAGTCTCATTCGAAAACAGTTACAGAGATCATATCAGGATCAAGTGCAAGCCATTTCAGTGAAGTCAGAAATTCCCAACTCATCGCAATAGATTCCTTTTTGAAGTAATCACCAAGTGACCAATTCCCAAGCATCTCAAAAAATGTACAATGCGTATCATCTCCGACATCATCAATATCACCAGTTCGTACACACTTCTGGACATCAGCGAGTCTCTTCCCAAGTGGATGTTTTTCTCCGAGAAGGTATGGAACAAGCGGTTGCATACCAGCCGTATTGAAGAGAACAGAAGGATCATTCTCAGGAACAAGTGGTGCTGATGGAATAATAGCATGATTCTTAGATCGAAAAAAATCGAGGTATTTCCGACGTATTTCTGAAGCGAGTATAATGGACATAGACAAATGAAAAAAATATTCTCGTAGATTATACTGAAAAATCAAAAAAATCCACTCGAAAATGGTGTAATCATTTGTAAAAAAAATATGTAAGTGATAGTCTTTATACAATCACCATTTATGTATACTTTTCTCAAGAAAAATCATCAGAAATGAATTATCAAATTCTCTATTCATAGAGAATGAGATGATACTTATTGATTACATAGAGGAAAGACTTTCCCATGAATCAAAAAAGTAAAAAAAGATCTTATGCCTCAAATTGAGGCAATTCTTAATTGAGGCAAAAAATTGGAAAGTACATTATCTTTGCAAAAGAATTCCCAAGAATGAGAAGTCGATACTCAATATCAGAATATTACAAGAAAAAATACTGTAGTCTCAATTTGAGATTTACATGGAAATTATGATGCCATACTATGAAACCTACTATATGTATGAATAATCGATGCTCTATGAAATTGGATTTGATGAGATACAAAAGTAGTTTTCCATGGAGACATATTTGCAGATAGGTATGGCGATAGTATGAAGATTTCCCAATACATAACTAAGCTACAGGCACAGGCAAGAATACAAAATTGAGATATAACTATCTTAGCATGAAATCATGAAGATATTGCTTTTGCTATAATGACAAAACAGCCAATTTATAATAATAAAAAACTAGAAAATATAAGTATAAAGAGCTTCGGTGATGGCGCACGCAATTGATTATTAGAGTTAATGATTTATACTGATACTATCAGTAACAATACTTATGCTACTACTCTTGAAATATTACAATGAGATAATATTTGAAGGAAAGTATTAGAATTTATGTGCAATATGCAACTGATAAAAATCATAGATGATACGCTCTTTGTTCACGTCATGCCGAATCCTGAAATGCTACAATTGATAGTAAGGATGGGAATCGATATGATTAATTCTCTCTATCAAAAATGAATGAGATCATACTTATTATGAATCGATACATTAACAGCCACTGAACGGGCTTGATTCCTAAAACTTAGAAGATTATTTCTTGATACAGAACATCGAAAAATAGTTCCAGATGTTATATATAGAGAAATAAAGAAGATGGGAATCAATGTAATAGTAAATGGGCATGACCATTCAAATGCAGGAAAGATCCAAAGAATTTTCTGAGTCGAATGCACTTGAGTAGATTTCTGATATAAAAAGAAAGAAATACCTACACCAACAAGTACCCTAGAATTTCATACAGATTGATCTATGAAATATGGTGATGGTACTATGCATCGCTGTGTGGGGGAAGAGAGAAATCTATAAAAATTCTGACAAGAGTTCTTATAAGCATAAGAGTACTACAAGAAAGATGCTCTGACTTTTTTATTTTTTAATTCTCATAGAGGAAAATCCCCTCTTTTGGAAGAGAAAAATATTTTTCTCTCAAATATACCTGATAAATCCTCCCATTATTTGTATATTCTGACACTATATGATAGTCTAATGCTATACAATACTTTCTATGGAATATTGATCATCACATACAAAATATGTCTATGCATCACTCATGGCTATCGTGAGCATCATTCTCCTTCTCGGCAACAATATTGTCCGAGAAGGTCTCGATAAAGTACTTGCCTTTGGTGGAAATCCTATCACAATCAGTGGATCAAATGTACAGGTAACTAATTGAAATAATTATACCTGTGCACTGAAGAATGATGGAACGGTGATGTGCTGGGGAAAAAATGCTAGTGGTCAGCTAGGAGATGGTACAAATACAGATAGTACAACTCCTGTGGCAGTTTCTGGACTTAGTGGAGTGAATAGTATTTCTGCATGAGATTCTCATACCTGTGCACTCGAGAGTTCTGGAACTGTGATGTGCTGGGGAGATAATGCT
>JAVHOR010000024.1:0-1032 GCA_036170175.1 Patescibacteria group bacterium
AATAAACTCAATCTCAGACAAGCAATGGATGAGAAAAAAATACTTCTCATCAAGCTTCCAAAAGGACGACTCCAAGAAGAGATTATGGGATTTCTCTGAGCAATGCTCATTACAAAAATCTACCAAACCGCTATGGGACGAACAGGTACAGACAAGAACTCTCGCGTTCCATTCTTTCTCTATATTGATGAGTTCCAGAATTTTGCCACGGAGACATTTTCTGAAATACTCTCAGAAGCGCGCAAATACGGCCTCGGGCTCACTGTCGCACACCAATTTCTCAGCCAGATTCCTGAATATCTCAGACAAGCTCTCTTCGGAAATGTCGGAACACTTGTATCATTTCGTATATCGGCTGAGGATGCGAAATACATGGCAAGTCATTTCGATCCTTATGTCAGCGGATATGATCTCGCAAATCTCTGAGTTCGAGAAGCATATACGAAAATGCTGGTAAAATGACAAGTTCGTGACCCACTCTCTATTCGTACACGGTATGTCGAGGATATAGTGATTGACCCTGCTCATGTTGCATCTCTCTATACAGCTTCTCGTGCAAAATATACTCGCTCTCTCAAAGAGGTACAAAAAGCGGTAATCGAAAAACAAGAAACAATTTCTAAGCTTGAAGAATTTGGTGCACCGATACTCTAATTTTCCCTTGTAAAAAACCTCAAATCTCTCATAATGTGGGGGATTTTTTCTTTATGTATCCTATTCCTCCAAACGAACATCTCATAGAAACTAAAACTTGTCGTCATTGTGGAAACAACTTTAACATCACCAATGCTGATGAAGGCTATCTAGAGAAACTTTCTCCGACAATTGCAGGCACGAGATTTTCTCTTCCACATCCGAGTATGTGTCCCGAGTGTCGAAAGATGCAACGACTTGCTTGGAGAAATGAGAAAAATATCTTCAAACGAAAGTGTGACTTTTCGGGGAAAGATATCATTGCCATATATCCACCCGATTCCCCATTCATTATCTATGATGAAGATATCTGGAAATCTGATGTCTGGGATGCAAAAA
>JAVHOR010000025.1:0-1030 GCA_036170175.1 Patescibacteria group bacterium
CTTGACGGCATATATTCTTGAGACAAAGGAGCTCGTTCAAATTCGAGCGAATATGGTCTATAAGTTGCCAGCACATTGGGAGAATCTCTAATAAAAAGGGTCTAGAGTAGTATAAGTGATTTCAAGAGAAATCAACTACTCTAGACCCTAAGGAGTTTGAATCCCCGGAAAATTTTGCTGCTGACTATATATTTGATCAATTTTATCTCTAATCCCACTGAAAAAGCCGAGTAATTTTCCGTATTCTTCCGGCTCCAATGTTTCTTTTCTACTTTCTAAAATAGATACCACCTGTGATCCAGAAATTGGAGTCCGGTAGTTCAAATATTCGTATGCATTTGTTGTTATTCTCTGTGGATTTAGTAATATTTCTCCTAAAGCCTTTTTGTATCCCTCTATATTGATTCTGGAGCAATATCCCGACGGGCTTAGTCAATATTCAATCGCATCTTTGCCATAACCATCTTTGATAATTACTCTGCTTATTTCTTGTGATTTTGAATCGTACTCAACCTTTGGTGATTTTCTTTGAGAGTCTGCGATTTTATATTTTTCTATGATTTGTTGAGCTTGTGCTTCGTTAATATTTCCACGCTTGACAAAATGAGCCACTACTTGTTCAATCTCTTGTGGGGAGGGGAAAAAGATGTAAAGCTTATCATCATATGCATTAAAAGCAGATCCAGGGTCATCACTACCTAAATTGTACCTATTGCCATTGTAATAGGCCCACATGCTATTTTCTGCAATTTCAAACATTTCTTGCTCATAAGGACCCTGAACTTGTATTTCAACAAGTGGTAAATTCAGTCTTCTTGCATGCTGCCTCATTTTCTCTGCAATAAATTGATCAGTAGGCTGTCCTCGTTTATCCACTTTGATAAAAAAGCCTTTCAGTCTCACCGTCTCGCCACTTTCTGCTTTAGCAAAAGCTACAACCTCGTTATAAACTCCATTAGAAGTAGATTGAAGTAATTGCTCACCGGAAAGTCTTGATTGACCTTGCGCTTGTCTTCTTAAAAAATTTTTA
>JAVHOR010000026.1:0-4318 GCA_036170175.1 Patescibacteria group bacterium
CAAAAGATGCACAAAGCTTTTATAATAAAATCGAAGAGCTTAAATGAGAATAACTCGACTCTAATTTCTAAAACCTAACCTCTAATTACTACCCTTTATGTCCTCTCCTCTCTCAACTCGCCGCCACTCTCTCTCCCACATCATGGCCCAAGCCACTCGCATGGTCATGGGTGCAGATGCCAAGCTCGCGATATGACCAGATATTGATACTGGCTGGTACTATGATATCGACTTCGGGGATAAGACTCTCGAAGAAGCCAAGCTCAAAGACATCGAAAAGAAGATGAAGGCAATCGTCCGTGAAGGACAAGAATTCCGTCCATTTAAGCTCTCCGTTGCTCTAGCTCGTGAATTTCTCTCAGCGCTTGGTGAAGTCTATAAAGTTGAAATGGTCGATGAACTCGAGAAAAAATGAGAAACTGTGATTGGTTTTTACGCCAATATCGGGAAATTTCAGAATCCAGTATACAAGGATTTTTCTTTTTTGGAAAACCCTCTTTGCAAAGAGGGTGCCTGAAAGGCGGGAGATTTGGCTTCTGAGCAAAATCCTCAGTCACTTCGTGACAGCTCCTTTACAAAGGAGCTTTTTGACTTCCGTACTGCTACTTTCATTGACATGTGCCAATGACCTCATGTGACGAATACGAATGAGATTCCAGAAGACAGCTTCAAGGTCGACAAGCTCGCAGGTGCATACTGGCATGGAGATTCGAAAAATAAGATGCTCACTCGTATCTATGGTCTTGCTTTTGAGACAAAAGCTGAACTCGATGCCTATGAACACATGATGGAAGAAGCAAAGAAACGTGATCACCGTATCCTCGGGAAGAAGCTCAAGCTCTTCACAGTATCAGAAATGGTCGGATCAGGTCTTCCTCTTATCCAGCCGAATGGGATGATCATCCGTGAAGCGATCAAGGACTATCTCTGGGATCTTCACAAGGATAAATGATATGATCGTGTCTGTACGCCTCACCTTGCCAAGGAAGAGCTCTATCAGACTTCAGGACACGCTGGAAAATATCTCGAAGATATGTTCTCCGTCTATGGTGGGACGAGCAAGGAAAACTTCTTCTTGAAGCCGATGAATTGTCCTCATCACATGCAACTCTTTGCGGACAATCAATTCTCCTATCGAGATATGCCAGTTCGGTATTTTGAGCCTGCGACCGTGTACCGCGATGAGAAGACAGGACAACTCTCAGGACTCACTCGTGTCAGATCGATCACTCAAGATGACGGACACCTTTTCTGTCGCGTCTCTCAGATCAAGGATGAAGTGACGACAATTGTAAATATTATCAAGGAATTCTATACGACTTTTGGACTCATGGAAGGCTATTGGGTATCACTCTCGATCCGCGATCCACTCACTCCAGAGAAATATCTCGGAGGTGACGATGTCTGGCAGATTGCAGAATCAGCCCTCGAAGAAGCGGCTATTGCGAATAGTCTCAACTATAGGCCGATGCCAGGAGAAGCAGCATTTTATGGACCAAAGCTTGACTTCATGTTCAAGGATGCTATCGGTCGAGAATGGCAACTTGCTACAATCCAGTGTGACTTCAATCAGCCAAATAGATTCAAACTCTCATTCAAGAATGAACAAGGTGAAGATGAGCAACCAGTCGTCATTCATCGAGCAATTTCTGGAAGTCTCGAGCGATTTATGGGAATCATGATCGAGCATTTTGCAGGAATATTCCCACTCTGGCTCGCACCAGAACAAGTTCGCATCATCCCCGTTGGTGAAGCATTTTTCGGATATGCAGATGAAGTCTATCAGGAATTGAAAAAATCAGGACTCAGAGTCAAATTTGATGACTCGACAGACTCTCTCGGAAAGAAAATCAGAAATGCTGAGACAGAACATGCAAACTATATCCTCGTAGTCGGAGAACAAGAGATGAGCGCTCGCACACTTGCAGTTCGTAACTTCAAGACAAAGGCACAGACAACGGAAGAAATCAATGAATTCGTCGTAAGAGTGAAGGAAGAGATTACGAAAAAAATGCTCTAAAAATTATTACAATTTCTAGAGAATTCTAATTTCTAGATTTGAATCTGGGTTGATGAAATTCATATTTGGCTTAATGAAAGAGTATATGATTCGTTGCTACTTCATCATAAGAAATCATAATCGTGTATGCCTCATAGAGAAGAGCCATGTCCTCTGAACTTCTCTCATCAAATTGAGATCCTTTGCTAAAAATCTCCAAAAGTCTCTTCTCGATTTCTGGTTGTTCCTTGGCAAATCGTATATAAAAATGCTGTGTCTGAAGAAGGTCGGAAAACAGACTCTGCGAGAAAAGTAAGTGAAAATTATTCTTTATATTAGGAAATTCACAAAAATCTGAGAATGATACAATAGATTTTGACTGCCAGATAGAATTTAGCAGTATCTCTTCATATCAGAGGATTCCATATTCTACTATAAGCCCATCTCTCATAGAAGTCAGATTTTCATAAGGAAGCTCGAGTATATGTACAACTTCCCTTGAAGTAGATAATG
The DNA here is from genome assembly GCA_036170175.1 of Patescibacteria group bacterium. Lineage (GTDB taxonomy): Bacteria > Patescibacteriota > Gracilibacteria > BD1-5 > UBA2023 > JAGOMW01. The sequence continues at coordinate 2,513 of JAVHOR010000026.1, forward strand.
AGATAACTATCGGCTTCAGTACCAAATCTTGTTTACCGAGTGAATAATATAGTATTTCAGCCATAGAAAATTATAAATTGAATTGTATTATAATTGCAATTTATAATTTAGCAATAGAGTATTGTCCAATTATTGCATTTTTTGGGTTCACTGCTCTGGAATGATTGAAACAACCTCATTCAGGTCAATACTCTCAGGATTACCATTCGCCACATATAGTATTGCTATCTTTCATGGCACTTGATCTATACAATTCATAATATCTCATTTACTAGAGATTACTCTTCCATCTCCTAGGCTAAATCCCCTAATTATAACTCATACAATATACTTCACGGCGTTAGCTGTACGTATCGAATACTGATGTATTTCAGATGTAGGTCTATCGCATGTATCTGGTAGTGTATCGATCACATTTCATAGAACAAATACTGAATCTTCATGGAGATTTTTTACCTGCGAATTCGTTATCATATTCGAAGCTGAGAGGAGAGATCACATAAAAATAAAATAGAAGTAAAGATTTTATACTATTTTTTCTGTTATGCAATAACATTTTGTGGGAATCTATGTATCCATATTTTTGGAATACTCGACCTGTTCCTCTTTCTATTTCTTGGATTTATAATTTACGCTCTATTCTCTGAGTTTTTCAGTGCAGTATCTGTCTTTACCATTCGCATACACATATCATCCGTGAGATTATGGACTTTCTGTGTACGGAATCAATGGTGTCGACCATCATCTCCAATGATAGATGTTGCCAGACTTTGTATACCTTTTGTAATGTCAGATACTACAGGAAACATAAAATCTTTTGGATCCAATTTTCCTCATGCTATTGCCTCTTTATAAATCTTATGAAGACATGGGGCTGGTGCATTCGATGCATCTGGCTGATAGAATGACATAAGAAAAAAATGAGAAAATAAAAACCCTCCTTTTGAGGGAGGGATTGAAAACGTTTTGATCAAGTCTTACGCTCAAAAGCCTCCCAAAGTAGGAAGAATAATGAGCACGAGAAGTGAAGAAGAAATTGCTTTCATGAAATGATAGTATAGAGATGCGTGTATTTGTCAAAAAAATGTTCGCAGGAAGCGTATCTGAAATGCGATATTTTCTATTTCCAGCCTGGAAGTGGATCGGTAATATTGCGTGTGTCGGAAAGGATGACGACGAACTCCGTTCTTCCTCCATTAAGAACTGTATATGGTGACTTATTATCCATACGAAGAAATGCAAGATCGAACTTTACTGCTTCATCAAGAATATCCGTTTTTCCTTTCCATGGAAGTATATATTGTCCATCTGAACCAGCACGCACAGCTCATCAGATTGTATTTTTTGAGTAGATTCCACCATAGAATACAAGTTGCTTATCGAGTTCTGCAGTACGAGTACTATTAGAGACTGTGTATGGAATCCAACTCGAATTAGCACTCATGACTGATTCTTCAGCGAAGAGTGATCATCAGATAAATGAGACATTTGGTGTGATATAGATGTTTCCACCAATTCATGAATCACTAGAGAGGACAATAATCCCTTTATGGACAACGTCTGTGAGCTTTGTTGCTCCTGTATTGAAGTCTTGATTGATAATGAGATTTCCTCACTGTACGACGAGTGTATCCCATTCACTTTTATCAATCATTAAATCTGATAGGACTGTATTGCCCTCAACATATTTGAGGCGTCCTATAATCTTTGCCTTATCGGCTGAAGTTGTTCTATTGCGCATGAGAAGAGCGACATTTTTCCTGATCCTATTTCGGAGATCTGCACTATTGACAGCACCGAGACTAC
>JAVHOR010000027.1:0-4317 GCA_036170175.1 Patescibacteria group bacterium
GCATCTTTTGAACACCGTTCTTTATAGGTGGTATCATCATCTTTGGTGAATTTGCAATTTAGATTGTAATTACTTAAAATATCTTCTCATGATAAGTAATCTTTTAATTGTGAAAATAGGACTTTATCTTCAGGAAATACCGAAAGTAACATGATACAAGAGTGTATTTTAGGACTATAAAATAATTCTTGTAGATTTCCTCAATCACTCGTTTTCATAATCTCTTCCTTATATTTAGAACACTCCTGTTTTTTCTTAAATAAGTCATCTTCTTTTTCTTTCCTCATTTCTGTTACTTGTTTTTCAAGTTCCATTATTTTCTTATCTTTCTCATCACTCCAATCTATCGTACACGATGAGAGGAAGAGGAGGGGAATGAGGAGGAGTGTGAGGGATTTCATGATAGAAAGATTAGGAAATATCTTTAAGTGACTGGATTGCTTCGTACCTCGCAATGACGGGAACGAGAAAATTAGTTTTGAAGATTTGAGGATTTCTGATATACTGGATTTACTTTTCGCCATTTGGCGTCCGAGATTGCCCTTACGAAAGTGAGGGCTTTCGCTTTTTATGAGATTAGGAATTATTGATAAGATTGATGACGAGCTTGATGAGGATTTCTTTCTCACTTGGTGGAGAACTGGCAATGAGGAGCGCAAGAGCGACGAGTCCAGATTCATTGATTTTTGGAAGTCCATCTTTACGGAACCTGTGTTTGTTTTGCTCGAGGAACCACATGAAGAGAAAGGCACCGATCCGCTTGTTCCCATCTGAGAATGGATGATCTTTGATGATGAAGTAGAGGAGATGAGACGCTTGCTCTTCGATGGTTGGATAGAGATATGTTCCATCGAATGTCTGGATGATACTCTGAAGTATTCCTGTGAATTGCGTATCTTTCTCATTCCCGAAGAGTTCCGTGGCTTCTTGTTTTTCGATCAGTGTTCATCGGAGTTTCTCTATTGCTTCTTTTGCTTCATTGTAGTTGATAGTATAGGTGATATTCTCATTACCACTTGTACTGAGTGTATCAGAATCAAATTGATTGAGGAGAATGAAGCTCTCGGTATATTGTGAGATGATATCGAGGAGTCACTTCGCTTCCGTGAGAGAAATATCTGTAGTATCTTTTTGTAAGCTGATGAGTTCGATAGTCTTCTGGAGTTCCTTGAGTCTCTTATGATTGATGCTGTAGCCTTGTATGAGATATTCTTTGAGTCGACTCGTTGCCCATTGGCGGAATCGAGTAGCTACTTTTGAATTCACTCGATATCCTATCGAGAGGATCATATCGAGATTGTAATATGCTACATTTTTTGTCTGGGTTTTTCCTTTCATTGCTCAGTGTTTTGTGGTTGTTGCAAAAAATGCAACAACCACTTTTTCCTCGAGTTCACTTTCTTGGATAATGTTTTTTATATGTCTTGAAATAACAGACTTATCACGACAAAAAAGATCTGCAATTTGGTCAAGATTTGCCCATATAGTATCCGCTTGCTTATCGAGCTGGATTTCTAGTCGATCATCATAGAGAATGATGGATGGAGGAGTTATTTGAGGCATGAAGAAGAGTTGTAGCAGGGAGAGAAGAATTTATTTCTTGAGATAGATGACCTTTGGCGGAGCAATATCATAATTGTGCTTGAGAGAATCTTGGTGGATCTTCTCGAGGAGGATTTTCGCTTTTGCTACATCATCCGTCTTGAAGAGAAAAATCACTTCTTCGTCATCTTCCGAATTTTCCCAGATATGCTCGAGATGAAGTCATTCGAGATCATGTTTCTTGGTATGCTCATGGAGCATATTTTCGACGATATCTTTCTCGAGGCCATAAAGTGTAGCGAGTACGTGTGGCATATTCTAGAGATTAGGATTTTCGGGTCTTTGCTTTCTTTTCTCCTTTCCAGATAGAGATCGAGAGGAAGAATATTGCTATGATTATCACCGTACACATGGCACAGAGTGGACAGAAGACGCCGACGATGATTTCCTGAGAGATGACATATCCATTGAAACATATACCACCGAATGCAAGTGCTGTGAGGACTTTTGCTGGACATGGCTTCTTCGTAAACCATCCGACAAGAGCAAGAAGGAAGAGGATAGGATAGACGACGAGTGCGATCATCGGAAATGCGACCTTGAAGTCACCGACAGAGAATATGATCGCGCGAGGATTTTGGAGAATACCACTACAAGAGAGCGTACTATTGATATCACAGGGAAGTGCACCGAGGATGCCACCATTTGCTTGAGTAGCAAATATCTGGAGTGTCTCATAGGTAAGATACGCAGCATTGAATATGCCGATAGCAGCAAGGATCGCGATGATGAGATACTCTTTCATAGAAAGAAAAGGTAAAGAATAAAAAAAGAAATAAATAAACTCTAGAAAAATAAAACTCCCACGAATCGTGGGAGTTTGAGCTTTAATGGAGAGATCCTGAAACAAGTTCAGGATGACTAAAGTCACCTACGATATCGTCGGGAGAAAAAAAGATATGCTCGTTCCAAGTCATGTGACCATAGAATGGTTGGTTAGCGTCCATTCTAGTATATATAAAAGTCATAGAAGTCAAAAAAATCCGCTTAACGAGAGGCGGATTTTTTATTTTATAGATTTCCATTTTCCTTCAATAACCTGAAGTGGAATAAGTCATTTGGGAATATCGTTGGAGAAATTCACAATATTATCAGAAATACTTTGTATATTCGCTTCTTTTCAGAAAATATCTTGGAGAACCTCATAGCGTAAAATATCTTTATTTATTTTGAGAATACTATCATTAAATTCAATATCAGGACCAGCATATAGTGGTAGGACTCATTTTTTTGTAACTTCAGCCTTACACTGACTTAAGAGATATGATCGAGCTTCACAAACTCACTTCTCTACAATGAGTGTAGTAAAAAGTTCTCGAAATAATGGCTCGTGTTCTGGAGCTACTTTTCCGAGATTTATAGTTTTCCCAGCAATAGAGAATCTCAATCCATTCTTATCATTTTCCATTGTAAGTTGTCATTGCAGAAAATCCCGAGCATTATTTTTATCCGCTCATTCTCATACGTTTCTGAGATTATCCTTTGCTTCTTCCGTATAGATGTGAGTTGCTATATGATCCTTGCCTGCCATATAAAATTATATAAGATTTAAGTTGAACAGGGAAAATAGTTGGATACTGTTGTCCTTCCCGACGGATTTCTAAGTGTCCATTAGGATGAAGAATGAGCGTACATCAGACAAGACTTCCGAAGAAGTTGTGGTGGAATGGATGAATCCCAAGATAGGTACAAATATCTTCCATTGAATGTTCTGTAGTAACGAAAATCTCACGGGCCTCTATGAGTATATCATTCGCGGCCTCCGCAACATCTTCTATAATTTTCCCACTCATAAGATGAGAAGGCTCTTGTTCATGCCAGACAGAAACTTCAGAAGACGCAACACTTGCGAAATAAGACATATAGTTATATTTATAAAATCACCAGATCATTGTGTCACAATTTTTCTTTTGATGCAAATATTTGAGCATTTTTCTTTGCATTTTTCTCATATTTTCCTACACTTATTTTTGTTTACTCTTTTCGATGAGTTCGCCTGGCACCGAATGAGGAGGGAGAAATAAAACAGAGTTGCTTCGCTGAGCGAAGAACTTGGGTGGAACCGTCCGAGATAATGAACAATTGATAATCAAAAATTGATAATTAGAAGGACCCCAAGAAAGTTTAATCTTTTTTGTGGGTCTTTTTTTATTTTTCTTCTTATGGAAAAAACTCTCGAACATCTCACAAGAGAAATCGAACTTCTCAAAGCTCGAAATATTCGTGTTGAACATGAGAAAGCATGGGAAATTTCGTGGCAGAGAAAAGTCGGTATTATCATAACAACGTATGCAGTAATGATAATTGTCTTCTTCTCACTAGGAAATAATTCTCCATTTACGAACGCAATCATTCCAACTCTTGGATATACACTCTCGACATTGTCAATGGGGTGGATAAAAAAATGGTTCCTAAAACAAAAATAACTCTAATTCTTAATAATTCTTCTTATGTCGACTCTCGAAATGTCTACGCTTGTCACTTTTGCCAAAACAAAAGGTTTTGTCTATCAGGGTTCTGAGATTTACTGAGGTCTCGCAAATTCATGGGATTATGGACCTCTCGGTACACTTCTCAAGGAAAATATCAAGAATCTCTGGATTAAGAACTTCGTCCAGAAGCGAAAAGATATGGTCCTCCTTGATGCTGCGATTATGATGAATCCAAATGTCTGGGTCGCATCTGGTCATGTCGGATCATTCTCTGATCCACTCA
>JAVHOR010000028.1:0-1025 GCA_036170175.1 Patescibacteria group bacterium
CGAAACAAATACTACCATCAAATATCTTTCTACATTCTCAGCATTTATGCTCCCCCTTACACTTGTGACATGAATATTCGGGATGAATGTCGAAAGTGGCCACTTTAACAATATCATCATTATTGCCTGTATAGCTATTGTTACGCTTTCTCTGGTATTGATTACTCTCCTTTTTCGGAAAAAGAATATTCTATAAAACCTATACTCTCCTAAGCTCATAGAGAATTTAGCTTATAACTCTCAACTCTCAATTATTTTCATGTTTTCTCAGGCGCTCAAATATAGTCTTCTCACACTTATTACTCTTTCATGAAGCACAAGCTCGCTTGTCACGGCTCCTGAAGGAGAAGATTTTAATATCAGAAGAACAAATGTATCTATTATTCCTATTCTCGAATCTCGGGAAAATATGGGTACAGGATCTGATATTTCGATCACAAAATTCGTCAGCAAAAATATAAGTCTTGCGGATCGCAATTATGCACCATCTGATCTTGCAGAAATCGGTGGCATAGATTCTATTGGGGAAGCAGGAAGGAAATCATATTTGAGACAAGAAGCTCGCGATGCACTCTGGGATATGGCCCGAGATTTCACTCGTGAGTTTGGAGAACCACTCATTGTCATCAGTGGATACAGGAGTGCGGCGTATCAACAGCGTATGTGGGATCTCGGAAAATGTAGTGATACTCTCTGTGCTCCTCCATGATACAGCGAACATCAGCTCGGCCTCGCTGTTGATCTTTTCGATGCGACAACAGCTTCAGAATATTATAAAAATAGTCGATATCGAAAATTTATAGCATGGCTCAAAATAAATGCCTATAAATATGGATGGCACCAAAGTTATCAAAATGGTGAATATATCGATGCCTATGAGATTGAGCCGTGGCATTGGAGATACCTCGGAATCCCACTCGCAACAAAACTCCAAAGACTTGGTATGACCTATACAGAATATATGAGGCTTGAAGGAGTACTCAGGCGATAAGAATAGAAAAATCTCTGAAGAAATTCAGGGATTT
>JAVHOR010000029.1:0-1021 GCA_036170175.1 Patescibacteria group bacterium
GAAGTCTTCTCACAAGAAATCAAGTAATATTATGTCCTCCCAAATCATCACCCTCACACTCAAAAATATCAAGAAGATCTGACTCGAACGAGAGATTCCGAATATTTCGGAAGAGAATGCAGAATACCTCAAGAAACTTATCCAAGAAAAAAATCCAAGGCATATTCTCGAGATCGGAACAGCGAATGGATATTCGACACTGCAATTTGCTTCTGTTTTTTTTGAATTTTCCTCTCCCCTCTCTGAAGGAGAGTGGGCGGGGGTGAGGTCTATCACGACGATAGAACAAGCATGGAATATGCATATTGATGCGGTAACCAACTTCAAGAATTGCAAGATCAAGAATATTCATGCGATCTGGTGAGATGCTCGGGTAGTCATTCCAACACTTGCTGATAATTTTTTCGACTTCATCTATATCGATGCGATGAAAAAGGAATATCTCGAATATCTTCTTCTGACTCTTCCGAAGATGACTTCTGATGCGATGATCGTCATCGATGATGTCGTGAAATTTCGAGACAAGATGCAAAATCTCTATGATTTTCTTGACGAGAATACAATTCATTATACTATTATGAATACTGATCCTGATGACGGAATCATGCTTCTTACTAAGAACTCTTTCTCATGAAAAATATAATCCCTCTTGTATTAGCAATCGGAATGATCTGACCCGTATGAGCTCTCGAAAATACCTCAGAAGGACAACCTGGCTGAGCCCTTCCTGTAAGGAAAATATCAAGAAATGTATGAGAAAAAGTACAATGAACATTGACATGAAATGATTCCACACCCACTCTAGAATCAAGAGATAGTGCAATGCGGGAAGAATGGAAAAGGAATGCGGGAAGAATAGCAGGAAATATCCTTCCATGAAATCCTACCAGTATCCATGCAAATGGTATTGATTGAATCGTCTACCATCTCAATCAAATCTCTCGATGAGATAGAGTTTGAGCCCAATGGTCTGTATGAGTATTTACTCAGGCTATTGAAGGCGTGAATAGAGAAACACGAG
>JAVHOR010000030.1:0-4242 GCA_036170175.1 Patescibacteria group bacterium
GTCTACGAGGGATTGTATTGTGTATGATGTGAAGGGTTCAAGAAAGAGAGTGATCTTATAGAAAAAGATGGTATTCTTGTTTGCCAAGATCATCCGACGAAGCCCCTTGAGTCTCTTAAGGAAAAGAATTATTTCTTCCGTCTTTCGAAATATCAAGATAAACTTCTTGAGTTTTATAACAACAATCCTGAATTTATCACTCCAAAGAATCGGTTTGCTGAAGTTATTGAATTTGTAAAAGAATGACTCGATGACTTTTCTGTCTCACGTGAGACAAATAAATTCTGAATCCCTCTTCCATTTGATTCTTCACAGGTTACATATGTCTGGTATGATGCACTTTTCAATTATCTTACAGCATGTCAATGAGAAGAGAAGAAGTGGTGGCCTGCGGATCTCCATGTTATAGGAAAAGATATTATTCGGTTTCATGCTGTTTATTGGCCTGCTATGCTTTGGAGTGCTTGATATGATGCTCCGAGAGAGATTCTTGTCACAGGGCATTTTACAGTCGATGGACAAAAGATGTCAAAGACAATTGGAAATGTCATTGATCCTGTTGAGTATATAGAGACATATTCTCGAGATATGCTTATTTTATATCTCTTTACCGCTTTTCCTATTGGGGAAGATGGTGACTTTGATCGTGAACAGGCAATACTTCAATATAATGCAAAACTTGCGAATAATCTTGGTAACCTTCTCAATCGTTCTCTGACCCTTGCACTCAAGCTTCCATGATGAAAGGTCGGATGATATGAAAATTCAACGATTGCTGGAAAGAGAGATGATTATCTCTCATCTCTGATTTGGTATATGCAGACATATGATCTCAAAAGTGCTCTCGATTCGAGCTTCTCCTTTGCAACTGAACTCAATCAGTATATAGATTCCATGAAGCCATGGAAACTTGATATAAACATAGAAAGTGAAAGAATTCTACTCGATCAGATACTTTCTACTGTTATGGTAGGACTTGCTTATATTGGATACAATCTTGCCCCATTCTTTGAAGTGAAGATGCGAGAGCTTCTTGATCGTATCTGAGTAGGAAAAGGATGGAATATTCAAGATGGATTCCTTATACGAGAGAAATGAAATCCCCTCTATACTCGAATAGAGATAAAACCTAAGAGTTAGTAAAATCATACTTTTCATACCTATGGGAAATATAATTCCACCAGAAGCAAAAAAAGTATTTTCTGGAATACGTACAGATATATATCAGTGGGACCAAGAAATGTATGATGGATCGGTAGAAATCTTTGAATGTATACGATTTATCGATGGAGCTTTTGTTATAGCTGTGCTTCCAAATGGAAGAATACTTATTACTCAACAAGAACAACCAGCTCGTCATCACTTTATCTGACTTCCTGGATGAGCATTTGATTTTCCAGAGGAACTTCCTATTGACTGTGCAGAGAGGGAGCTTCTCGAAGAGACTGGATACAAGAGTGATGATATAGAACTCTGGCATATCCATGAAGGAACAAATAATACTATAGTATCTACATATTTCTATATTGCTCATGATTGCTACAAGGTATGAGCAATAGAGCCAGATCCAGGGGAGAAAATAGAGCTTATGGATATTACTTTTGATGAATTTCTTCTTCTTTCCGAGAATATAGAATTTACTCATTGGCCACTTCTTCCATATCTCTTTTCCGCACGTCTTCATAGAGAAAAATACGATTCTCTTAAGAAGAGATTTCGTATTGAATCAATATAATCTCTTTTAGAGCTCAATAAGTCTCCATCACTTCTCATCTTTTGCTGTTGTGATGATGTGATTATCGAATCAGAAATCTACTTTTGTACCGACATCATTCCAGATTCAAGGGAGGACTACCCCATTTTTTATATATAAATATTTTCCTGTCTTAATATCTTTTTTGATAAAGAGAAATGTACGAGGATTTGTAATATCAAAGAATACATAGTCATTAGTATTATCTTGAGTAGTATATCATGTATTTTTGATAATTATATCACCATTTCGGTAGATACTCCATATATTGTCGGTGTATCCAGCATAGAGAATAGAATCCCCATCAGCTCATACTTGAGGATTCATATATCCGCTAAGTCCACATTTATTCCCTTTATATCGAGTAAATAAACAATACTTTTCTTCACCAAGAGGTCGTCCAAAGTATGCATATGATCCATCATCTCAGACAAAGACCTCTCTAATCTCCTCTAGCTCTCTTCATAGAATCTCACCATCGAAAACAATCCTCTTTTTACCATTGTCTTCAACACCGCTCATGCTATGAAGCTTATTCCCAGATTTCCATGCTTTTCACACTTCGTAAAAATTTCATTTTTCCTCTATTTTTTCTGTGAGTATTCCAGTGAAACTATTTCAACCGGAATAAGACATATTCTTCGCACTCAATATTTGAGTGAGCGAACTTGTACCTGTCTTTGAAGTTAGACTTAGTATATCTCACTTTCGGTCGTATGAGAAAGAAACAATACTCTCGTATATTCATGATACATGTATACCTCATGAGAGTGTATGTATATTTCATGATCCAAACATTTCCAAGAGAATACTTGGTTTTTGAGAATGAGAAAATAATGATACAGATGAGAGAATAATCCCTCAGACAATACAGGCAAGGGTAAATCATCATAAAATTCCAATAATACTATCAATGGTTTCAGAAAAACTATTATTTTCATCACCATACTCTCTCTGTCCGTATGCCCATACGAGGAGTAGACAACCAATAAAGAGAAATATCCAGCCCCATGATAGACCAAATGTGACCGAAAAGTTATTTATTGTATGTATTTTTCCAAGAATAGTGGAAAAGAGCAAGGTTCCTATTCCTATAAAAACAATAACAGAACATATACGAAACCATCTCCAGCTTCGAGTTGCAGCACTATAAAATGCTATGATAAGGATAGCGAGTATTATATATGTAGGCATCCTTATATCAGTCATAAGATATGAGAGAAGTCTATCTCCAGTATGCGTTCCTGGTCCGATCAATCCTGTGAATATACTTATAATAGCAAGAAATGCTATGTGTGTACGAGAAAGATTCATGGTAAATATATTATACAATATACTGTACATCATATAGATTCTCTGTAAAATGCAAGGAAAATATATGAGGAAAATATATGAGAATTGAATTATTTTTCTAAATTAAAAATCCCATCAAGAATTTTGATGGGATTTGAGATTTTTTTAGAGAGCCATTATGGCATGTTCTGTTTCTATAGCAAGAGCTCGGGAATTCTTTGCGACTTTTGCGAGAGATCTTATTTTGGGGTTATGAATTCCTATGGGTGCCCGATTCTCAGTATTGATGATGAGATTTCTGGGATCAATACCGTAGGCTCGAAGTGATTTTGCTTGAAGCTTCATAAGCATACTTGCATGTGCTCAGAGAGAAGAATGATTATGAGTAGTCATGGTATATATCTTTATATAATATGAGCATAGTGTACCACATATATTATATAACGTCAAAAGATAAGCGAGAATTTTTTATGAAATAAAATAGGAGTGAGAAACATGATATATGAAATATTTCGCATTGTTGTTATAATATAGTAATTAGATTTACAAAAATTAGGAAAAAATTGCATTTCAGACCTATAACCTATAATTAAAATTTAGGGTAATATTTTTGACAAGTATAAAAATATGTGCTAATATGTTCATGCATTGTAATTTCTAACCAATACAAATATGCATTCTATTTCAAAAAAACTCCTTTCAGGAGTCGTCGCAGCCGGAATGATGATCACTGCAGCATCATCATTCGCAGCGACAAATATCGGTACCGGTACCGTTGTCGGTAGTGGTGCTCTCACGACAAATGTCGTGTGGAACGATCTTTTTCCAGGTACAGCGACTGGTGTCATCAATGGTCTTCAGGTAAAGTGACGTATTCTTCCTGTTCTTAATTTTGTCATTTCTGGAAGTGGTACCATCGATCTCGGTACTCTTTCGAGTACATCCGCATCGACAGGATCTGTCGATATTGAGCTTGGTACCAATGCTGTTAATGGCGCATCTGTCACAGCAAAGTCTACCAATGGTGGTCTTCAGAGTGCATCAAATCCAACAGTATTTGTAAACTCTCTTACAGCTGATGAAGTTGCTGATAGTTATAAGTTTATTTCTTCAATAGTTGCAACTGATGATTCAAGCTATGCGAGCTTCGTACAGACAGCAGCTCTCAATACTGAAGTAAATGATAATACAACTTC
>JAVHOR010000031.1:0-1009 GCA_036170175.1 Patescibacteria group bacterium
AGAGAAATAGGAATATCAATATTCTTGCATTCAGGTAAAGATCAATATAATAAGGGTATATTTATTTTCTTCTATGACTCCTACTCTTTCTTCTCCTCATCAGAACCCGACGAAATTCTGATATTTTCATACTCATTCTCCACTCTCTCCAAAGGAGATTATCATAAAATATGATCTCTCTAAAAAGGGAGTCGCCACTCAAGATATCACAAAGGATATTGATACTATCGCATATAATCTCTAATATAGTATGCGATATATCTTTGACTCGAGCTTCATACTCTCACTCATCATGATCAATGACGTCAATCATGCTATTGCACTTGAGAAATTCGACTCTCTCTCATCTGATGCAATTTTTCATATTGGTGAACTCACTTATATCGAGCTCCTGACTGTCACGACCTACAAGCTCTGAGTCAGAGAAGCGAAGAAGCTTCAACAAATGATCGCTGATATGGGAGTAATATTCCTCGGAAGTGGAACAACGGAATATGTGAATTTTTTTAATTTTATGAGCAAAAAAATATCTATTATTGACGCCTCGATCATCTACGATAGTATGCGTTATCATCTGGAAATATTGAGCTTTGATAAAGAACTCTTAAAGATTGCACGACAACAAATATAGATTGAGAAAACCCTCGTACACATTCCTTATACAAAAATTCGCATTTTCGAGAATGTGTGAACAGAGAATGGAAAATTCAGAAGAAGACGGCTTTCTGAAGCCATAAGAAAAGATTTGACACGAAGAGAGATACAGGATACAATAAATCATGAAAATTATATTCTAACCCTATAGGATATGGCTGATAATAACACACTGTCTTTCCTAGAACAATGTCAGGAAATTGCAGAGAAACATGGAGGAAAACTGAGTACAGCTCTCGCTACGCTCATGCTTGCATGTCAGCTCAATGTCGCAAATGCTCAGACAGCTCCAGTCAATCCTGCCGTCTCCGCTAACGCTTCATCGGCTAAATCCCCTGAGCATTGACAATGGAAA
>JAVHOR010000032.1:0-4096 GCA_036170175.1 Patescibacteria group bacterium
CGAAGCTCCCGAGCTCGAGAAGGCGAACAACATCATCATGAAGATTAGCAAGAGAATGGGGTAATCCGCGCGAAAAATTTGCATACTATGAAAAGTTCCCATAATAATGGGGAACTTTTTTCTTATGTTACGATACCTCATCATCCCTCTCATATTCATCTCTCTCCTCACGAGCTGCGAGACTCAACACCCAGAGACAGCACCTCGTCAGGGCTCGATACTGGATCAAGATATGATGAGTGGGATAGTTCTGCATAGTCAGACATTTGGACGATATCCGATGAATCTCTATGAGCTCAATCCGGAAAAGAGAGAGGAGATGGGGCAATCATATCGAGTATCCCTCCAGAGCTTGAATGAACAATACAGGAAATATAGAGATGCCATCCATGAAGAGAATGGGAAGATTGTTTACCTGGAAAAGCCCGAATCAATGAGCAATCTCTGATTTTTCACTGGTTGAGAGTTGTTGCCATGAGATTTCTCAGAGATATATGGAGAACAGACAGGTAGCTATCTCCGTGTAGCAGATATCACGATGAGCGATGGTACCATAGCACGACTCATCTCCGTGCAAATCTATGGATTCATGATGAGTCCTGTTTCACTCTACTTCGTTGAGCGGGATGGACAATACTTTCTCATACCAAGTATCTCCTATGGTATAAGTGAAACAGGCAGTGGCGAGACGAGCACTATAGAACGGATAATTTTCGTTCAAAAACAGCTCACAAAGGATAATATACACTTATTCGATGAGAAACGTTTTGCCAAGATTTTTAAATCAGATTTTTTGATTCCAGAAAAGGTATCTTTTTCCCAAAATGGAAAAGTTTATACACTCGATTTTGTGAAACGTGAAGCAGTACTTTTTTCTCCTAAAAATCTCCGCAAACTCGATACTCTCTCTGAACAACTCGGAAAGAATGTATACATAGAAAAGAGTGGAAACAAAGAGTGGCTCAGCCCAAAAAGTAAAGAAGTACAGAAAATATGGAGTTCAGATGACAGCCAGAAACTATGGGATGGCCTTTCAGAAGATGTTCAGAAAACATACAATCAAGAGCGGTTTCAGATGGGGATATTCTCATCTGATGCGATTTTTGTTGAGATGCCAGATCATACAGTGGCACTCTATACGCTCGAGGTTCCTTTTGAGATTACAAAAAATACCGACGAAGGTCCTGAAATTCATATACAGAGAAATGATGGAAATATGATGGTATTTAAAAACTATGGATACAAAGATTCTCAAAGTTGTGGTCTCAAAGATGGTACTTTTTTCAATATTCCAGACGGGAAATTCCGATTCGAGGAGATGTACATCCTCGAAAAGAGAATCCGTGATAATCCAAAAGTCTGGAAAGATAAACTCCCAAAAGATATCTCTTCCGAGGAGACAACCTTTATTTATGATGAATCTGACCTCACAGAAATAGGAACAACAGGAAGTTGAGAGAGTCTCTTGTATTTCAAGGAAAAAGATCACCCATTCCTGAAGGCTATGTACGACTACGGATATCTCCAACAATTCAACTGACAATGATGTCCAGATGATATTACTGGTTCAATCTGTGGGAAACCACTCACGTATGATACCTATGTAAAAAGTCTTCCTCTCTTCTTCTGGCGAGATCCATTTGGTCGGCTCATCATGTTCGTATCATACAACACTGTCATGCCAAGTGCCTGTGCTGCCAAGCCAGTTATCTACCTCTATCCGAAGCAAATTGGGAACGTAAGTGTGACGCTCGACTGGGAAAAAAAGACTCTCATGAGCATCCCAAGCTATGGAAACGGATGGAATGTAACCGCAACTCCAGAGGGAAAAATCACAACTGCAGAAAAACAATACTCCTATCTCTTCTGGGAAGATAGTATTAGTTATCCGAAACCAACGAGCGGATTCATCGTAGAGCAAGCGGAACTCTCATCATTTCTCGATACGAGACTCAGCTTCCTCGGACTCAACCCGCAGGAAATCGCAGACTTCAAAGGATATTGGCTACCCGTCATGCAAGGCTCATCCTACTATCGTATCAGTTTCCTCACGAGCGAGCAAATGCAAAGATTCGCACCTATCACGATAACACCAAAACCAGATACTCTGCAACGGGTATTCATGGACTGGTCAGGACTCGATGCACCTATTTCCATACCGAAGCAACAGCTTACGCCATTTTCACGTAGCTGATTCTCAGCGATTGAATGGGGCGGGAAAAGGTATTAAAAAGATTTTGCAAAATAGCTATTATAGATATAATCGATATATACTAATTTATATACTATGCAGACAATCACCTCTGTCGAGGCTCAGAATAATTTCGGACAACTCATGAACACAGTTCCTCGTGAGCCAGTTATCATCACCAAACATGGTCGCAATTACGCTATGGTTTTTGCTTATGAGAATCCTATAGAATTTGGGACTACTGATTACAACTCCCTCTCAGATGAGAGCAAAACTGCATACAATAATGCAAAGAAAATCCCGAAGAGTGCATTCGTAAACTTCTAATATGGTCAAGATTACCAAGGTTCTCATTGCTCCAGAAGCACGAGATTATCTCATCAAGCGACAACTCGATAAACAATATCAAAAAGCAAGAATATTCATCATAGCATGACACTTCACAAATGTTGATCTCAAAATCCGAGAACCAAAAGAAGATCGTATCTGGTATTTCCGCATCAATAAGCAATTCCGTGCACTCTGTGAACTCGAATGAGAAACTCTCTTTGTGCTCGCTATAGATAATCATCAATAACTAAACCTATGCCACTGAAGCCACCACATCTCGAGACAGAAGAAGAAGCTGAGATGCGATCTCTTGGTAAAAAGAATTTCTCAAAAGTATGACGACAAGGACCGAGCAAATATGGAAAGTGATGAGCACGAATCCATAAGGCAAAAGGGAAAGCTGGGAGAAAACAATAATACCAAAAAAATCCCCATTCGGGGATTTTTTGATTATCATAGAGAATCTATTTCTTTTTTCCAAAAAGACTGAGAAGATCCAAAAAGAGATTGATAAAGTCGAGATAGAGTGTGAGTGCACCCATGATGGCCTCTTTTTTATCATCATCTGTTCCCTCATTTCCGATGACATTCATCGTCCTGATTTTCTGTGTATCGTATGCAGTCAGCGCGATAAATACAATGACACCAATAGCAGAGATGACTGTATCTACCATGGTATTTCCTAGAAAGAGATTCACAATTGAAGCGATAACAATACCAAAAAGTCCGAAAATCGCCATCGTTCCTATTCCTGTGAGATCTTTCTGAGTCGTATATCCATAGAGGCTCATAGCAGCAAATATGAGCGCAGACACGCCAAATATTGATACGATAGACCCAAGTTCATATACAAGAAATATGACAGAAAGTGTGAGTCCGGTCAAGAATGAGTAGGCGATAAATAGAACTATTGCGGTCGTAGCATTCATCTTTTTTATAAGCCAAGAAAGTCCGATAACAAGTCCAAGTTCGAGAAAAAGAAGTGGCGTGAAAAGTCCGCTATCAAGGATCATCTTGAGAAGATTGCTATCTGTCGATACATAATACGCTACACCACCAGAGATGAGGAGTGCAAAGGCCATCCAGCCATATACTTTTTGCATGAAACGGTTCGTCTCTGCCTCTGGACCTGAAGAGAGAGAAGCTGCAGAATTTGGAGTGAAATTCTGATTTGCTTTGGCAATATCATTCATAGAAAGTGAATAAAGAAATAGAAGAAACTCATGAAATGATAAGAAAAAAATCTATCGCGTCAAAAGAAAGGAGTGAAAAGTTCAATAATTGATTGAATTTCATACACATACTTCTATAATGCTTCTGTATTTATTCACATTCTCAAAGTATGATATCGAAACAACAGGTCCGGCGTTCAATAATCTTGAGTCTTATTTTATCGACAATACTATCCTCAGTTTCTTCCTATATTCCACTTCCAGATTCTTCGAATCCGAATGATGGCACTTATCAAATGCCTGGTTCTCATTTTCGTAGCCCTATTCCTGACTGGATGTCGAGTCGTCAATACGGATTCCCTCTCGTAGCTTTCTCACGAAATTATGGATGAGAGGCTGGATT
>JAVHOR010000033.1:0-2718 GCA_036170175.1 Patescibacteria group bacterium
AGAGCTTGATATGAATATCTGAGCACTCAGTGAGATGATCGGGAAGATGGAAAATACTTAAGTTGGCAGGGATTGAATGAAATAATTGGAATTTTTTAGAGTATCTGATATACTCCTCCTATACTCTTCATTTTAGCTTCTAATCTTCACGAGAAATGCTTCTCCTCTCGACTCGTTCGCTCGCATGATATGGACTCGATACAATTTTTTCCCTCACGAAATCTGCTCTATATGATGGGATTGATCTCAGTATTGATTTCTCTCTCTTTGATACGATCAATGCAAAATACCTCGATAGCCTCATCGTACGTCATGAGCTTCCTATCTTGAGTATCACTGCACCTGAGAGGAGAATGACCAAAAAACAGGTAGAAGAAATAGTAAAACTTGCAGATAATCTTGGTGTAAAAATCGTGAATCTCACTCCTCCACATAGAAGCGATAGAGAGAAAGATTGGTTCTCAGATTGACTCCGCGTTCTCATGAGCAAGCATCCAAATATCACGATCAATATCATCAATGCTCCTCCAAAGACATGGCTCTTCGTGATCGCAGAATATGCTGACGCTCGTCCTGAGACTATCAAAAAAATCACCGAACATACATCTCTTTCGATCGCTAATGTTGATCCAGGAAGTGGAGTTGATCTCATGAAGACATTCACACTTCTCGGCAATACGATCGACCTTGTCTATCTTGGAGATAAGACAGAAGAAGATGATAAGCTCTTCCCATGAGAGGGAAGTATGCCACTCGAGAGTCTTCTCATTCGTATGAAAGAAGCAGGATATACTGGACTCTTCTCTCTCGATATCAATCCCAAAATGCTCTTGGCAGGTGATGATGAGAAAGTCAGGAAAAAACTCGAAGAAGCAAAAGAGTTTCTCTATAAATACTTCAACTAAAAAATAAATCCTTCAATTCTGAAGGATTTTTTAATTACCGAATATTTTCATCGTCCGAAGCTTATTCTCGACACTTCATTCGATCTCAAGTCGATCTCGGAGGAAGATATTTCCTTTCTGTGCGAGGATAGAAAGGACGAGCTTATCATTGTATTCGAGACGATTCGTGAAGTCATCGAGTGACATGATAGCGTATTTTACTTTTTTTCCGAAAAATGTCTTTTCGAGGAAGTTGTTGAATTCTATCTTATCAAGCTCACCGATGATAAATATATCGACGATATTATTCGTCGTCTCATTTCGAAAATCGAGAATCGCTTCAGAGATAGTCACGAGGTCAAGATTCTTACGTCACTTGAAAAAGTCCTTGATCGGAACAAGAATATTGTATGCCTTGAGGAACATTTCTCGAATCTCATTGTATATCAAACAACTTCGATTCATCATGTAATATTTTTTCTTATTTTGTTCGTATGATTTGAGAATACCGAGATGCTCCAGATTCATGAGTTCACGACGAACTGCATTGATCTGTTCATTGGTATCACGACAGAGTTCACGGATAAAAAACCCCGTACTAGAACGAGATACCGTATCTTCTATGACGAGTTTTTCGAGGAGTTTGACGCGTGAGCGTGAACCAAAAAGTTTGACGAGATCCAAGCTATCAAAATGAAAGGAATACTAAAACCGAAGTATATGAGAAAGGATGCGGAATGCAAGGAAAAAACTCCACAAGGTAAGAAAAATATCTCGCTTTTTTTCTCTTTTTCTATAGACTACCGACCATGTCAAAGCTCAATCCCCAACAACTCGAAGCCGTCAATACACTCACTTGACCACTCCTTATTAATGCCTGAGCAGGATCAGGAAAGACTCATACCATCACTGAGCGAGTCGTCTCTATGATCCGAGAGAAATGAATCGAGCCTCGTGCAATTTTCTGTGTCACATTCACCAATAAAGCCGCCAGGGAAATGCGCGATCGTATCGCAGAGAAGCTTGACATCAATCCAGAAAGAATCAATCCTTTTCGAGAATCGAGGCTTCCAATGGTCGGAACATTTCACTCGACGGCCGCATTCTTTCTTCGTATGTTCATCGATCGACTTGGCTATGGAAAAGATTTTGTGATCTATGATGCTGATGACTGCATTCGTCTCACGAAAGAAATCATGAAACGTCAAAATATCGATGAGAAAGAATTCAATCCTCGTGCAATCCATGGAATGATCTCGAAGGCAAAAGGGGAATGACTCTCACCAAGTGAATATTCTGCGACAGTCGACTCCTATATCAAGTCCGTTGTCCTCGAAGTATACAAGGAATATGTCTGAAGACTCAAAAAAGAAAATGCACTTGATTTCGATGACCTTCTCCTCTTCTTTCGACAGATTCTCGATATTGATGAGGTTGTAGAGTATTTCCATTCAAGATTCCAATACTTCATGGTCGATGAATATCAGGATACCAATCTCCTCCAGTATGAAATAGTTCGCATTCTCGCGAGTGCGACGAGAAATCTCTGTGTCGTCGGCGATGACTGGCAGGGAATCTATAGTTGGCGAGGAGCAAATATCGAGAATATTCTCTCATTCAAGAAGGACTATCCAGAAGCAAAGGTCATCAATCTCGAGGAGAACTACCGCTCGACTCAGACAATTATCGGTGCTGCAAACGCTGTGATCAAGAATAATACCAATCAGATGAAGAAGACTCTCTTCACTTCAAATCCAATTGGAGAAAAAATTATATTTCTCGAAGGACTCGATGAGAAACATGAATCAGAGCTCATATCGATGACGATACGGGA
>JAVHOR010000033.1:2818-4024 GCA_036170175.1 Patescibacteria group bacterium
ATTCTCTATCGCACCAATGGACAATCCCGTCTCATCGAAGAATCCCTCATCCGAAAAAATA
The DNA here is from genome assembly GCA_036170175.1 of Patescibacteria group bacterium. Lineage (GTDB taxonomy): Bacteria > Patescibacteriota > Gracilibacteria > BD1-5 > UBA2023 > JAGOMW01. Next base: position 2,880 of record JAVHOR010000033.1, read on the forward strand.
TCCCTTATCGCGTATTCTGATGAGTGAAGTTTTATGAACGCAAAGAGATAAAAGACATCCTTGCATATATTCGTATTATCTTCAATCCTCTCGATAGCATGAGTATGAAGAGAATTATCAATGTCCCCAGTCGAAAAATCTGAGAGAAGTCACTCGAAAATTTTCTCGAGGTACTCGAGAGAGAAAGACTTTCTCTCTCTGAATTTGCAGAGAATGATTTTCTCATCAACTCCTTAAGTGGAATTGGTGCGAAGGGAATACAATCATTTTGCTCAGTATTCAAAATGCTTCGCGAAGAATCCAAAACAAAATCCGTCGTGGAACTCATGGCAAGTATCATAAATCGGACAGGATACGAAGAATATCTCAAAGCTGAATATGGTGAAGATGAATTTGAGGGAAAGCTCGAAAATCTCGAAGAATTCCTCAACATGGCATCGAGATATGATGGAATGATCTATCCTGAGAATATTGCTACATTTCTCGAAGACATCGCGCTCATCACTGATCAGGATAGAAATCAGGAAGATAAGCAAAAAGATGAGAAGGGATTTGTCTCACTTATGACGATCCATCTCTCAAAATGACTCGAATTTCCGACAGTCTTCATTGCTGGAGCAGAAGAGGGAATATTCCCACATTCACGATCGCTCATGGATGGAAATGCGCTCGAAGAAGAACGTCGCCTCATGTATGTGGCAATCACTCGAGCCAAGACTTCACTCTATATATCGAGAGCGCATGAGCGGTATACATTCGGGAATTATAGTGCCAATCCGAAGAGCCGATTTGTGAAAGAAATCCCTCCAGAATATATCGAAGTCGAGACAAATCGTGGAAGTGCACAGAGTATTTTTGGAAATGGGGGAAATGGATTCTCAAGCTTTCAGAGCTCCTTTGGAAAGGAGCTGGTGCAAAGCGACTGAGGATTTTTTGGTACAAGAATTCCCCCCCTAACAGCGAAAGTAAAGGGAAACAACAAGAAAAACTCTGCTTCTGACTTCACGCTCTGAGATCGTATACAGCACCCACAATATGGTATTGGAACAATCATTACTCTTCATGACGCAATCGCCGAAATAGCATTCTCATGACTTGGGGTGAAAAAGATGAATATAGAAATCGCACCAATAGAGAAAATATAG
>JAVHOR010000034.1:0-4023 GCA_036170175.1 Patescibacteria group bacterium
CTCCATTTGTATTAAGAAAAATCCCCTAATTTTTAGGGGATTTTTTTACATGTAAAGCTTAGTAATACTAAAGAGTACGTATCCAATAAGACAAGATAATGGAATAGTGAATATCCATGCCCAAACGATACGAAGAGTCATTCACCACTTCACAGCTCTAGAATTCTTTGCGCTTCATACTCAAGAGATTGCTCATGTAATGGTATGGGTAGTAGAGACAGGGATTCCAAAGTAGGAAGCTGTAAAAAGACTAATAGCGCTTGCAGTTTCTGCTGCAAAACCATCTATTGGACGAAGTTTTATAATTCCTGACCCCATAGTCTTAACGATTCGCCATCCTCCAGTGAGAGTTCCTATAGATATAGCAGTATAACAAATAATAATAACCCAGAGGGGAGGCTCTGCTGATTGTACGAGATTCACAGAAAGAAGAAGGCTGACAATTATACCCATAGTTTTTTGGGCATCGTTGGCTCCATGACCAAGAGAATAAAGTGCAGAGGATCATAGCTGAAGCCATCGAGATGCACGATTCATAGTAGGAAGTGTGAAATTCTTTCCAATCCATGTCGCAAGGATAAGAAGGAAAAATCATAATACTGCTCCCATTATTGGCGCGAGAAATATAAATATAATTGTCTTAGTCCAGCCAGAGAGAATAACAACATTAATACCACCATTAGCCATTGCTGATCAAAGATATCCTCAAAGAAGTGCATGTGATGAGCTTGTGGGAAGTCAGAGCCACCAAGTGATAAGGTTCCAAGATATTGCTCCGATTAATCCAAAAAAAATAACCATCGGGGTCACAAATGATATATCAATCATTCCTTTTCCAATAGTTTTTGCTACTGCTGTTCCGACAATGGCTATTGCTGAAAAATTAAAGAAGGCTGCCCATATGACAGCATTCCTTGGCGAAAGTACACGAGTTGCTACTATAGTTGCTATAGAATTCGCACTATCATGCATTCCATTTGTGAAGTCAAATATAAGCGCTATTATTATTATAAATATAACAAATGGATAATTTGCAATAAATCCAATAATAGAAGAAAAAATTTCCATAGAAAGTATTTAGTAAGTAGAGACTTTGAGAACTAGTTTGCTTTGAGTTTTATACTTTCTACTGTATTTGCTGTCTTCTCAAAACAGTCCATGGCATCTTCCATATTTTCTATGACAACTCTCCATTTCATGAGTTCGATAGGATCTTTCTCATTCATAAAAAGCTCACGAATATTCTTGATATAGAGGGCGTCTCACTGACCTTCTATTGTATGGATAGCAATAATTGTCTTTATGATATTTGCATTATTATTTTTCTTCTTTCCAAAGCAGGCCTTGATAAGGGTAATAAGATGATCAGTTGCTTCTATATAGAGATCAGCAAACTCAGTCACAAGTGAGCGTCTATCTGATATATTATACATATAGAAGCTCTGTATAACACTCTCAAGATTATCAACGACATCATCAAGTTGTACTACGAGAGCATGGAGGTCTTCCCGATCATAGGGGGTAATGAATGCTGTCTGAAGTTCCGTGAGAATCTTATGTGTAGAGCTATCTGCTTGTTCTTCGATCACATTTGCCTTATGCGCATATTTCTCAAAGTCTTTGAAATTATCTCAGAATTCATGGACGAGATTTACCATATCTTTTATACTCTCTGTCAGAGCAAGAAAGAGATTATCAAACTTGTCATTTGTAGGGAAGAGGATACTCATAGGGATAGATAATAAGGAAATAAAAGAAGGCAATGACAGTATATAAAATTCATCGAATCTCGCAAGTTTCCAGAGTATACAATAAAAATTATTGAGGAGTATCTTCTATAAATTTTGCTAATTATAAAGATATTAGTGGCTTCATGAAAGGGAAGTATTGACACTCACGAAGTGGCTTGTCTTCGAGGAATGCAAAAAACCGTTCACCAAATCAGAATCCACATGTCGGAGGCATACCGTGCTCGAGCATCTCGACGAAGTCCCACTCAGGCATCATGGCTTCGTCATCTCATTGTGCTAAGAGTTCTTGCTGGGCTTCGAAACGGGCTCGTTGGTCGAGAGGATCATTGAGTTCTGAGAATCCATTTCCGACTTCACTTCCTGCGATAATTGGTTGAAACCTTTCGACTCGACCAGGATTTTTCGCAGATTTCTTCGCGAGAGGAGAGATAATCTCAGGGTGATTGATGAGAAATGCCGGTCCAGTGATTTGCTTGCGCACATATTTCCAGAGCGTATCGGTGAGGCGTTCACGATTATCTCCTTCATATTTTACCCCAAATTCTGTGAGTTTTGCTTTCATCTCATCATCGGTAGCAGTGAGGAGATTGATTCGTGTTTTCGATTCCACCGCTTCGAGGTAGTCGATTTTCGGCCAATTTCCTGCGAGGTCGAAAGTGTATCCTTTTGTTGTAAATACCGTCTTTCCATAGACTTCTTTTGCGATATTTTGATAGAGTTCCTGTACCAATTTCATACCATCTTCATAGTCTGCGTATGCCCAATAAAATTCCATATTCGTGAATTCCTGGAGGTGTTCGGGACTTGTTCCTTCATTACGATATGCACGTCCGATCTCGAATGTTTTCGGAAAACCTCATGCCATGAGTCTTTTTTGCCAGAGTTCCCCGACACAAATACGCATAAAAACATCGACATCATAATCATTGTGATGGGTCGCAAATGGTCGAGCCTCAGCGCCACCTGTCGTATGCTCGATCGTCGGAGTCTCGACTTCGAGAAATCCTTTTTCTTTCATAAAGTTTCTCGTCACTTCCCAGAATTTTGATTTCCTATAAAACATCGCCCGAAGCTTGTCATTCATGATCATATCGAGATATCTTTTGCGATAACGATCATCATCATTTTCCATACCGTGGAATTTTTCCGGAAGAGGACGGATGGCTTTCGTGAGAAAGGTAAATTCCGATACAAAAAGTGTAAGTTCTCACTTATGCGTATAGAAAAGTTCTCATCTTACTCCGATAAAGTCACCTAAATCAATCAACTTTTCTGCAAATTTATAAGCAGTGACCTCATCCCCTGACCCTTTCTCCTTTAGAGAAGGGGAAGATATTGAATCAGGTTGGTCTCCCTCTCCTTTAGGAGAGGGGCTAGGGGTGAGGCGGATCGAGCAATTCTCTCGCGAGAAAAGTATCTGGATTTTTCCAGTCCCATCAGAAATACTCGCGAAACAAATCTTCCCGAAACTGCGGTGAAGCATTACACGTCCAGCAAGGGCAAAATCGGAGGTCGGAGAAGGAATGATTGTTTCTACAGCACGAAAAATGCTTTTTGCTCCTCACTCGATATCGATACTCGAAGCGTATTTCGAAAGTATATTGCCAATATTGTCGGTCGTATCAAATTTTGTTGCAAAAGGATTCACACCAAGAGCTCGAATGTGTTCGAGTTTTTTGATACGATCGAGAGTCTCGGAAGGATAGACGGGTTGCATAGCGACTATAGTAAGTGAGAAATTAGACTGATTGCAGAGAAGTATTTACAATACTATTCTTTAATCCAAACCATTTGCGATTTTCCGGGTTCAGAGTAGATGTTTGATAGTTCCTATATAGGAAAATAATTTTACCGTCTTGTTCTTTTCGAAAGAACGGTGTATCTTTAATTTTGATACGAGTATAAAACTCATTAACATCAATATTTCCAAGGAGTTGAGTTACAATGAATTCTTCAGGTATATCCATAGATGAAGGTCGATCAAAAGAAGGAAATACGCTCTCGTCATGCAAAAATCTTCTATTAACTCGACCAATACTGAGACAACTTATTGCTGCAGACCACTCATCGAATCTTTCCCAATGTCGATGCTTAATACCAATGGGGTCTTCCAAGATAAGTGATACTTTTCATGCAAAGATTTTTCCAAGCCTTTTTGCTTCTTCCAAAGATCATTGTAGTGATGCGCGAAAATGAAATCTTTCCATATTAAGACATAAAAACAAATTCCCCCCTAGTATAGAGAAAAGAGGGGAAAAGGCAAAATAAGTTT
>JAVHOR010000035.1:0-4003 GCA_036170175.1 Patescibacteria group bacterium
ACTGAGTAGAAGATATCGATGCGGAATCTGCACGACTTATTCTCGAGGATTATCTCGAAAAGAAACATTAGAATCCCTCGGTATTTTTATTGGAATCTTGGAAGATATACTTTCACATATCTCGCTTTACATTCCTTGATAATCTTCACGGCCTCAGTCGCATCGAAAAATCCATTGACTCGACATGTTCCTGGCTTCTTGAGATCCTTATAATGTTCCCAAAAATACTGCGTCTCCTTGAGCCAGTGTGGACCAAGCTGATCATAGTGAGTAATATGATCCATTCGTTTGTCGTCAGCAAGGACACCAATCACCTTATCATCGACTTCCCCACCATCATCAAACTTCATAATCCCAATAATTCGTACTTCAGCGAGAGAGCCAGGAATGAGTGACTCTGTCACACCAACAATTTCTATATCGAGAGGATCATTATCTTCATCCCAAGTACATGGGATTGCTCCGTAGGCAAATGGATATACAAGTGTCGAATATCCGACACGATCAAGTTTCAGTGTACCAGTCTCGGTAATAAGCTCGTATTTATTGACACTATAAGTATTATTCTCTACGAGAACATTAATACGAAGCTTTTCTTCATCAGCAAAAGCTGGAAGAACATGGAGAAGATTGAGCATATATTTGCTCGGTGCATGATCGATATTTGCCATAAATAGGATAAATAATAAGGGTAGGTGAAGATGAGTCTAATGAAACGAAATAAAAAATCAACCCCAAGAATTTTCTCGAAGTTGATTTTTGAATTGGAAGAAAGAAAGATTACCGAATCTCATAGCTTATCGATACATTCGTAGAAATTTCAAGTTGTCCGACAGATACTGCACCGCCTCCTGCGCTATCAGCCGTTGTCATTTCTGATTTTGCATACTGATTTGTATACATTGGGGTATATCCTTGACTTTCACTTATAGAAATGACCTTTCCAAGTGAAATACCTGAAGCTTTCGCCATATCTTCCGCTTTTTGTTTTGCCTTAGCAATAGCAAGATCTCGAGCCTCACGATAGAGTAAAGTCTTATCATCAATATCATATGAAGTACCCTGGATCTGGACACCAGCAATTCCGCTCACTCCAGCGAGTATAGCATCGATCGAGTCAAGATTACGAATCTTCACAGCGAGTCCATGTGTCGCTATAAACCCATCGATCGTCGACTTTCCGTTATCATAGTTATAGTTTGGATTGATGCTAATATTGACGCTCTGGATATCTTTTTCTGCGACTCCATTCTCTTTCATGAGCTTCTGAAGTGCAGCTATTTTTTCTCATACACGAGCGAATCCTTCTTTGGTAGTTTTTGATTTCTCCTGAGCAGCGACTGTGAGAAGAAAAGTATCAGGTTGGGCAAAAACCTTTCCATCTCCATTCACCGCGAGACTATTTTGATTTCAATTATTTATAACTGCAGTATGATTGATATTTCCTCCGATGAGCCAAGCAGCCAGAACGATCGCGATACCGATCACAAATGCAGAAAGAGTGTTATTCATAGAAAAATAGAAAAGAGTAAATAGTGAGAACTTCTCAAAACTCTAGACGAGTATAACGAAAAAAAGTGACAAAGAAAGTCGTTTTACTCGACAAAGAATTATATTTGCATTCGCTCATTTTTTTTTTATACTTCCACTGTATCTTAGAATTATTCTTTAATTATTCCCTATGTCTCCCAAATCTCTCTCTCTGTTGCTTATTCTTCCCCTTCTTGCAAGTTGTACTTTTGGTAAATCAACTCCAGCTGATTTCACGGGCATGTATAAGGCTCATGTGACAGCACAAATCACGACTCTCAAGGATATGGTGAAAGGTTTCGGATATTTGGATTCGTATGCGATTGATGGATCTCTCAAAATAGCAGCATCGATGCCAAGCTTTTTTAGTGGAGTTCTCTCGACTGACTATAGTGCTCAGGTAGGTGGGAAAAGTGAAGCAAAAACAGTATTCAAAAATGTACTCGCAAATTATGATATTCTTGGAGGTTCAGGTAGGGTAGCAGCCGATGAGATTGGAATTATTGCAAAGGCTGGAGATGTATTCTTTCGCTTCGCAAATCTCGAATCCAAGGAAATGATCGACGATGGAATGGCAAAAATCCTCACAAAATATAACAATACTTGGCTCGCTATGACCAAGGCAGATATCCTTGAATCGCTCTCATGATCAAGCGAAGATGATGTTCTCTCTTATAAGCTCTCACAAGCTCTCACAGAACTCACACTTGATGATATAGAGAGTTATCTTACGACATATCCTATCTGGAAAGAGACGAAGGATCTCGGTATGAGCGGAGCTCTGCACCAATATGAAGTCGAGCTTGCAAAGGAGAATATCATCGCAATCGTGCAAGACTTCTCAAAGAAAGCAACAGGAAAGGCACTCACGACAGAATCACTCAAAAATCTCACTGAGAATCTCAGTACCTTGAATCTCAAGGGAACTCTCGCATTTAATGGTGATGATGCTCATGAAGCACAATTCGATGGTATTCTCACAGACACTACTGGAAGTGGGACATCTGTCAATATTGCCCTCTCTGAAATGAAAAACGGATTCTCTCTCAGTTCTGGAAACAAAGATGGAAGTCTCGTAGTCAAAGTAGGAAAAAATGCAGAGAATTCGACAAATCTCTCAATCATCGCTACCGAAGGTGGAAAAGAGCTTGCTCGTATTGTATCCACTCTCAAGAGAGAATGAGATCGTATGAAGTCTCTCGATATGACTCTCACGACGACAGAGCTCACGATCACAATGAATCACACAAGCAACGCTGATGGATCATTCGAATGAAAACTTAATGGTGGAGTCGGAAATATAACATGGAAATGAAAAGCAACAGCAGACGGTCTCGGTGAATTCCATATCACTGGAGCAGCTATGGGAACCAATTTCACACTCGACCTCACACCTGGAGCTGATAAAGTTCTCAAAGGACCAATGGTACTCAAGTCTGGAGATACGGAAGCATTCCGTGCAGATACGGCACTTGTCCTGACAAAAGAAAGATTCTTTCTCGCTCTCGATATAGCAAATCCTGAAGACCCAACAAGTAAGACTCATGGAGAGATTGATCTCAAAGCAAAACGTACTCCATGGAGTGGCACAATAGAAATACCAAAAGATACAAAACCCCTAAAAGATTTTTCAAATGAATTTAATAGTATTCCCCAAAAAGAAATGAGGGTAGACGATTTAGGAAATCCGATATAGCTCTATATCCTTCATTTACAATTAAATCTTCCTTTATCTTCTTATGCGAAAAATAATTATCACACTCACTGTCCTTGCTCTTGTCGTTTCTATTGTCGGAACAGGACTTCTGGTCTATGTAGAATCATCTGCTCCTACTCCAGTTCCAGTGGATCAAGAGACTGGAAAATAATAGTATCTTAGCAATTACTTCTCCAATATGGCACTCCAAGAACCCAATAATGAGCAGAAACTCTCGTTCATATACAATACTCTGAAAGACCAAGAAATTCGTCGTGTACGAGCCATATGGTATAAGTTCTCAAAGTGGACGATCTATCTCGGACTCATATATCTTGCAGTCACCAATTCAACACTTATTATTGGAAAGCTAACCGAGGTTATCCAGCCAATTGTCATGGATCAAATGAAGACGCTACTCGAGAAAAATAAAGACGCTCTTATGGAAAGCGTAAAAGGTCTTCTCCCATCAGGAACAGTACCAACAGAATCTATTCCTCCCCAGACGAAGAAAACACCAACAAAACTCTAGAAGAAATCCCCGAGCTTATCGGGGATTTTTCATGAGTATGGATTCAAGTTCGACAAATCTTTCAAGACCGTAAAAATGCCCATATCATTTTTCTGGAGTGAAAAAATGCGTTTGTGCTTGTGGAAGAATCTTCGCAAGCTCTTGCCCAACAGAAAATGGAACCACGGGATCATCCTCTGCATGCCAGATATGGACTCTATCTCCAAGTTCTTGCAAAAATTCGTAATTCGTCGGTGAAGTGAAAT
>JAVHOR010000036.1:0-3918 GCA_036170175.1 Patescibacteria group bacterium
AATCCATGCTCTGATCTTTTTTCAGAAACCTGGATCGCTTCATTCTTCGCGATGAAAAAATCTTTCACTGTCAATTGTACATGTGCTACCCTTCCTTCATTTGCTGTCGGATCATTCGGAAAGCTCGAAGCAAATATAACTTCATATTCCAGAAAAACTCGTTCATGGATCCATACACCAGTCCCAGCATAGCCAGCTTTTTCGGCAGAATTATAGTAGGCAGTATATGGAGATGGTGTATTCAAATAAGGAGAGAACTTATCCTGAGTTCCTTTGATCTCCTGCATGAAGAGTATATCAGGCTCATACATTGAAATGAGTGATTGGAGATCTCATTTTTTCTCGACTGCTCGGAGTCAATTTACATTCCAAGTGATAATTCTCATAAGAAAATTGCTACAAGTTATAAGAACCCTAGTGTATAGAATTTTACCAAAAATAAAATCAAAAAAACTATAGAGTTCTCTGCCATTTTCAGGATTTCTCAAAAACAAGAAGTCCAAGGCAGAAAAATTTTTTCGAAGTGAGCTTCCTGATCTGGAAGTGATTGAGAAATAAATTTTTCTAACGAAGGAATTCATAGTTTTTAGAGAGATCTCTATAGGATCTTCTCGAGTTCGATAAAACTTCTCTCGATAATCTCATCCGTCTCAAGTGACTCTCGTGTGATATGTCGCTCATCAGCTATGTAGAGAACAATACGCCGAGTGATACAATATTCAAGAATTTCTCGGAGTTCTGGTGTCGACTCAATCTGAGAATAAAAATTGTAAATCGGAATATGAGGAACTCAGAGCTCACTCGATATCTTGCGCCAGGATTTCTTCGCAAAAATATGGAGGAGTATTCCCTTCACGAGAACAAGCGGAGAGAATTTCTTCGCGATAAATCCCGACCGTTCACACATGCGCGAAATACGATTGTAATCTCTCGGTTCTATGTTTTGAAAGCGAATAAGCCACATGAGAAAAGAATAGCGAGAATGGAAAGAATAGCAAGATGCTATTCTACTGTCACGCTTTTCGCGAGATTCTGTGGCTTATCGATATCTCGACCGAGCTTCTTGGCTATCCCGACAGCGACAAGCCAGAGAGGAATGAGTGGAAGAAATGGTGAGAGAAGATGGTGAGATGCCGGTACTTCGATGCGATCATCATAGAGACCTTTCTCCGCAATATCTCACTTTGTGACAACTCCAAGAACAACTCCATTTCGTGCTTTGATTTCTTTCACATTAGATGTTGTCTTATCGCGGAGAACTCATCCGAGATTGAGAACCACCGAAGGCATATTTGGATTGATGAGAGCAAGTGGGCCATGCTTGAGTTCTCATGAAGAATAACACTCGGCATGAAGATATGTGAGTTCTTTGAGCTTGAGTGAACATTCCTGTGCAGTACCATAGAGAAGATTGCGTCCGAGAAAGAAGAAATTCGTATATTTGGAATATTTCTCGATAATTGGTGAGAGAAGATTCTTATTCTTGAGTTCTTCAGCAAACTTCAGAGGAAGCTCAGAGAGATGACATATAATCTCACGAGCATCCTTCACTTGGAGATTTCGCTTGAGTCCGAGTGAGAGTGCCATAAGGATGAGAACAGAGAGTTGCCCGATGATATTCTTGGTCGATGCGACTCCGACCTCCACGCCAGAGTGTGTATAGAGTCCCATATCACACATTCGAGCGATCGTCGATCCGACGACATTCACGATACCAAAAGTGATACATTCTTTTTCCTTCACCATTTTGAGACTCTCACGGACATCAGCTGTCTCTCCTGATTGCGACATGAAAATATAGAGCGTCGTCTTCGATGGAAGAAATGTATCATAGAGAAATTCGCTACTGATGCGAACATCACACGGAATATTCGCAATCTCTCGGAACCAGCTCGCACCGACCATTCCAGCAAAGTAGCTCGATCCACTGGCAATAATTTCGATCCGATCGATATCGTATTCTGCAAGAGTCTCGAGCGTCTCATTGGTGATTGTTTGCGTTTCAAAGTTGATTCGTCATTTGAATGCATTTCGAAATACATCTGGAATCTCATGAATTTCTTTTTCCGTATAGGTCTCATAGTCCCCCATATCTGCTGTCTGGAATTCTGCAGTGATTTTTTCTCTCTGTTTTTCTATCTCTTCTCCGAGAGAGAATATAGCGTACTTCCCTCCAGAAAGACGAATAATCTCATGATCTTCAAGTGTGACGAATTCTGTCGCGACGCGAGAGACAGCATTGATATCGCTCGAGAGAAAATTTCCACCATCACTTACTCAGACGATCATCGGACTTCCGAGCTTGGCACCGAGAATCATATCTGGACTCTCACGATCGATGACAGCAAGCGCATATGCACCGACAAGCATCGAGAGAACACGCTCAAAAGTCGAAAGAAAATCTCCATCATAATGCTCCTCGAGAAGTTTCGCGACGACCTCTGTATCTGTCTCACTATAGAATTCATATCACTTCTTTTTGAGTGCTTCCTTGAGCTCATGATAATTCTCGATAATACCGTTGTGTACGACAAAAAACCGCATATCACTCGAATAATGCGGATGGGTATTTTTCTCTGTCACGCCTCCATGAGTTGCCCAGCGAGTATGTGCAATTCCAGAGATATATGGCTTATTTGTCAGTGGATTCTTCTCGATTTTTGTCGCAAGATTCGATACTTTCCCGACAGCTTTCTCGAGAAAGAATTCTCAAGAAGTGGTGATCGAAAAAATTCCAGCACTATCATATCCGCGATATTCAAGATTGTGAAGTCATTCGATGAGAAGTGGAATAGGATTTTCTTTTCCATTATAGGCAAATATTCAACACATAGGTTTTGGTGGTTAGGAAATACTCATGAATCGTATTTTTTTCGACAAAAAAGTCAAAGAATGAAAGGAAAGAATGTTTAGTGGGAAAATATCCTAAAGTCTTTCCGTAAAAGAGATTTATAAGAGAAAAAACGTGAAAGAATACAATATTTCTTTGCAAAGTAAGACCTGTTGCATATACTCGTACAAGTAACATTCAAAAAATAATGCGTGTTCGAATTATTTTGAAAATAATCTTCATTCTTATCGCTCTATGAGGCATCTGATTCATGCTCTTTCTTTATTATGTTTCAGCAAATTCTCCAAGTATCATTGCTGAAATGACCGATAAAAAAATAGAAAAAGAGCAAATTAAAATATTAGCGAATGTTGTACATGAAAATAATGAGAACATGAGAGAAAAAGCATATCTCCTGAAGGCCGTAAAAAATGCCCCTTTCACATCGAATTCTCTCTACAAAAAAATCCCAAACAAAGATTCCAAGACGATAGCAAAAGATCTGAGTTCTCTCGCAGAAAAGGGCTTTATAGTCCCTATTGTGGGAAAATCATGATCCAAAGAAACTCTGCTTGAGCTTTCTCCAAGAGGAAGAGAACTTCTTCGTGAAGTAGAAAATATATAGTAGCAATTGGATAAATTAAAATCTCCTAATGAAAAATAGGAGATTTTTTGCTTTTTTCTCACTATTGTGACAGAATAAATTATATCCTTTTCGTCATCTATTACCCACTTTCTATGGAATTCACGCTTATTATTCTTATCCTCTGTCTTGGTGTTGTTCTTGCTTTCGAATTCGTGAATGGTATGAATGATACTGCCAACGCTATCGCTCCTGTTATTTATAGTCATTCTCTCTCACCAAAAAAATCTATCTTCATTGCAGCGTTTCTGAACTTCCTCTGAGTCCTTCTTGGTGGAACTGCTGTAGCAATGAGTATTATGCATCTCCTTCCGCTTACAATGATTTCTCATGCATCGACAGCGTTTGGTATCACACTTGTAATCTCAATTCTTGTATCCTCAATTATTTGGGATCTTGGTGCATGGTGGCTCGCACTTCCTGTATCGAGTTCACATGCCCTCAT
>JAVHOR010000037.1:0-3834 GCA_036170175.1 Patescibacteria group bacterium
ACACTTCCAATATGGGTACTGCTTTTATGGGAGTCAACATGAGCCCCACTCATCTGATCTGGTCAACAATACTCACACTTGTTGTCTCTCATCTGGGGGCGAATTATCTCAAGGATGTCACGCCACGAGGATACTGGTTTTGGTTCACAATATTGAATATCATTCTCGGATTTATGTTTATGTAAATTGTTTGTTTTTCTTGGTATATTTCATATAATCTGCACATGAAAAAAAATATACACTTTGCTATACGTATAGCTGGTCCAGCTGGACTTGGGATGCACTCGATCATGGATATTATAGCCAATACCTTTGCGACACTTGGACAGCATGTCATCACGGATAGTGAATATCAGTCTATCATCAAGTGATGACTCAATTATTATGATGTCCATGTTTGCAGTGAGAAGCCATATATTTCTCGAGCAATCGATATTCTCATATCTCTCAATGAGAAAAATATTACTCCAAGTCTTTCTGATCTGCGAAAATGAGGACTTCTAATCGCAAACAAGAAATGGATAGAAAAAATAGAAATTTCATATCCAGACCTTCGTAAGGACTATGTCGTCATTGATCCGCTTATCGAAGATAAATATGAGAATACCTATCTTCTCGGAATTCTTGCTGGATATATTGGTATTGATATTTCTCACTTTGAGCCTGCGATCGAGAATTCATTCCAGAAGAAATGAGAAGAAGTTGTTGCGAAAAATATTGCTATTTTGAGAGAATATGCTATTCAATGAACAATGAACAATGAACAATGAACAATGACGAAATTGATCCAATCAGGAAAAGTTCCAATGCAACTAATTTATTGAAATAAAGCACTAGCGTATGGTGCCATCGAATCTGATCTCGAGTTTTTTTCTGCATATCCGATGACCCCAGCCTCGACAGTCCTTTCTGAGATTATCAATTCCAAGCGAGTGAATTTCCTTCAGGCTGAAGATGAGATTGCCGTGATGAATTCTGCCCTTGGTGCATCATTCACTTGAGCTCGTGCTATGGTAGCGACAAGTGGTGGAGGCTTTGCACTTATGACTGAAGGACTTTCATTTGCTGCTCAAACTGAATTCCCGATAGTTGCAATCCTTTCTCAGCGTGCAGGACCGAGTACAGGAACACCGACGTATTTTGAACAGAGTGAAATATCATATTCACTTATCCCTACTTTTGGTGGATGTGATCATGTCGTACTCTGTCCATCGACAATGGAAGAGGGATTCTCTATGTGAGGACAGGCGCTCAATATCGCACAGGTATACCAGACAACGGTGATTATCCTCACAGATAAGCAATTCTCAGAAGGGAAAGTGACGGTATCTGAGCTTGTCCCAGCTCCAGTGAATCGTGGAAAACTCATTGATAATCCAGGAATAGACTACAAGCGATATGAGCTCACGGATGATGGAGTCTCTCCATATGTCCGAGTCGGGACAGAAAATGGAGATTTTATCGCGACATCATATGAGCACGATGAATATGGTGCAACAACGGAGGAGATGGATATGAAGATAAGAATGACTGAAAAACGTGCTCGTAAGCTCAAGAGTTTCTATGAGAAAGAAGGAATCATGGGATATCGTGTTGTGAATCCAACTGCAAAGAAAATGATTGTGACATTCTCGTTTACTGCATATACGGCCGAGGCATGGTGTGATGAGAATCCAGAATGGGGAATGATCGTGATTACATGTCTCAAGCCTCTCGATGCTCGTATGCGAGATGTGATTCTCTGACTCGAGAAAGTAGTATTTGTAGAGTCGAATTATTCTGGACAACTCGAAGACTATATTACCAAAGAATTCTGATTGAAATATATATCGGGACTTGAAATAAATCATCTCAGAAAATATAACTTATTACCATTTTATATTGAGGACTTTAATACTTTCACAAAATAATTCTTATGCGAAGCTGACTTAATAACATACAATGGTGTCCTGGCTGCTGAGATTTCCTCATCATTATGGCCATCAAAAACGCCTTCAAAGAACTTGGGATCCCTTCTCATAAGCGAGTAGTTGTTTCTTGAATTGGTTGTAGTGGGAAGTCGAGTCAATATATTGACGGATATGCAGCTGAGACGCTTCATGGCCGAGCGGTTCCATTTGCAACAGGTGTGAAGCTCGCAGATCCTGAGCTTACTGTTGTCGTTGTTTGATGAGATGGTGATGGCTATGGTATCGGTATGGGACACTTCATCCATGCGTGTCGTCGGGATCTCGATATGACATATATCGTCTTCAATAATGAGAATTATGCTCTCACGACAGGTCAGGCATCAGCGACGACTCCGATCGGTGCTGTGACCAAGACAACTCCAGAATGAAATATAACTGCTCCGATCAATCCTGTAGCTCTCGCGACCGAAGCTGGATGCAAATTCTCAAAAAAAGCACATTCCAAGAAATTCCAAGAACTCAAAGAGATTATCAAAGAAGCTATTCAGCACAAAGGCTTTTCTCATATTGATGTCGAACAAGATTGTCCAAGTTTCAGACGATGGGCAAGCTAAATCTTCAAGGTTGATAGTAATGGTAAATGTATTTAGATAACTTATTTTTTATTTTTATGAAAAAACTTCTACTCACTCTTCTTTCTTTTTGTATTCCTTTGGTTTGATTTTCTTTAGAAAGCTCAGAAACCCTATCTAAATCAGATGCGTGTAAACTCAAAGAAGGTTATTTTCTAAAGAAATTGAGCGTTTCATTTCCTTGATATGATGCAATGACGAATGAATTCATATTGAAAACAGGAAAATTAGTATATTTTGTGTACTTAGTGAATTGAGATTCAATAGAAAAAGTATTTGCTTATGAATATAATTGTAAAACAAAAAAGCCTAAAGAGATATGATTAGCAATACAACAGCCACCATATGGCATACTTTCTCTTGAGGGTGCATCTTCAAAATGGATTATATGAGGTTATGAATGATGAGATTGACCGTGAGTAGGCCCTAGAATGGATATGGTCTTTATGAATCGAAGGACATGAGTGAAAAAAATTATGGACTTTTCTCAGTTTTCTTGATTTTCATCTATTGTTAGTATATATAAAGTGGATAAGAAAGCACTTGATATTGGTATGTTCAAAAGTACAGGCAATCCAAATATTTTCTATGCAACTCTCGCTTTGTACAAATGAAATTCGAATGATGGTTATTGGGAAATTGCAAATAAGAATTGGAAGAGAGTTATTGTTGATGTTTCAAAGAAGACAATGAAATTACGATAAGTATTTAGAAATTATTATTTGACAGAGAGAGGGTGGTGAATAGATTTAAGTTCTTAATTACCTATATTTTCCTTATGAAAAAAACTCTATTTTTTATACTATTTATATCTATCCCTCTCGTTTGATTTGCACTCAATGACTCTGCAGTTTTATCGAAAACAAGTGCTTGTAAACTTAAGGATGGATATTATCCTAAATGATTAGAAGTGAAGTATCCTTGATATGACCCGAGTACGTATGCGTTTATTAAGAAAGAATGAAAATTGGTATATTTTGTTCATCTTTTACTTTTAAATTGAGATGCTGTAAAAGATGTGTATGCATATGAATATAGTTGTAAGACCAAAAAAACAAAAGAAATTTGATTGGCATACGAGAAACCTTCTGCTTATGGTTGGCTTTCTCTCGAGTGAGCTTCATCAGAATGGATTATAGGTGGGTATGAATGGTGGTCAGATTGACCTTCGGCGGCCGATCCTCGACTTGATATGGTTTTTATGAATCGTAGAACATGAGAAAAGAAAATTATGGATTTTTCTCAGTTTTCTTGATTTTCATCTATTGTTAGTATATATAAAGTGGATAAGA
>JAVHOR010000038.1:0-3793 GCA_036170175.1 Patescibacteria group bacterium
GCACCAGGAAAATTCTCGATAATATTATTGAGAATATTATTATGATTTTGTAATTCTACTTCTACTTTCTTGCGTTCAGTAATATCTATTATTGTTGACTGGTATCCGATAATCCTTTTATTTTTACCATAAACGATGGCTGTAGCTCATTGAGCCATAAAAGTTGATCCGCCTTTCTCTTTGCCAGAAATTCACCACTCCATTTCTTTTGCTCTTTGAGAGCAATAATTGCAGAAGTGGCCTCATCTGAATTACTGAAAAAATCTGGTAATTTTTTACTGATAACTTCTTCTCTATGGGAATAGCCAAAGAATTGTAAGAATGAATCATTGATCTCTGTTATAGCTCCAGAGATATTAGATAATCCATTCGCAGTTATTGATGTATCAAAAGCGTATATCTTTGTTCGTTCTTCATTTGAAGCCCGCTCAATGGGTGCACGGTGATCATAGAATATGTTCATAGCATCCTCAACTCTCGTATTCGTTGAATTCCGAATAGATTCAATATCTCTTCCATGAGCCATGGCCAATTTTTCTCTCTTGTCTCTAGGAAGTTCAGCCAATATGGCTTGAATCTCAGGAGAATCGTATTCAGATGTTGTATAATTTCTAGTATTCATTCCGGTTAGAGATTTTTATCGAAGAATTTATATTCATAGCACACGATAAATTCGTAGATACTTATATGTATTTACTATTATAAGTCAATAGATCTTTCTACACTCTGAAAATTTCTTGGAATCTGACATATAACTGAATACCAAGATATGAAGAAGTGACAAAAAATCTTAAGACTTGAATGAGAGATTCATAAGGTAACCTTACTCCCTTCACTATTTCACTTTTTTTGTCCATATATTGATATAATTTTTATTTCCTAGAGTTGATAGGAAAGCAAAGGACATACTATTTTTACTCCACGCTGAAGAAAGAAGATCTATCTTATCATAAGATTGTGAACTCTTTAGGCTACCTTCCGCAACTACATATTTTCACGGCCTACTAGAGTGAGCAATAGAAATTACAGCATGATCATAAAGTGAAGTCAATAAAGATGATCCAAGATATGTTGGAATCTCAGTATTATCTTTAACAACAACCCATGTTCCTTTTGATTTCTCTGCGATAAACATAAAACTTGTACCATCATCCGAGAGATATCGAGGTGAGTTCAAAGAAACGTATTTTGTTATCTCAACGTTATTTTTTACTAAAATACTTTTTCATCATTGATACGCTATATACATAGTTTCTTTACTATCAGGAGAGTAGACCAATTGATTGATGGACGTATAAAAATTTTCTGTTGAGGAATCATACTGTTTCCCTTCTTTTCGATCAGTAACTACCATCCACTTTCCAGACTTTGCAGCAATAAAAGACAACTTCTTTCCATCTGGAGAAAAAAGTGAGGGCACAAATATTTCATCATATTCATTACTCTCGATGTTATTTTCTATGAGAACATATTTCCCATCACTTTTCAGAGCTGTATAAGCAAATCTACTTCAAGTCGAAGAATAGACTGGATTCCTTAATTCTCTGTATTGCCCTCTATTGATCACCTTTCCATCCTGGATAATATATGATACCCCATTATCACCTATGGCTCCTATAGCATAACTTTTCCCATCTGAAGAAAAAGAAACTGTACCACTTATTCCACCGAAACTCTGGGTCTCTACTTCATCTATCATTGCTGCGAGTCATTCTCACTTCCAGAAGGAATAAGCAAAATGTATGCTATCTGGAGAAAAAACTAATCCATCGGGAGGTAGATCATATTCTTTACTCTCGACACTGTCACGGATGACAACATATTTCTGATTGTATTTTTGTGCTACAAAGGCAAAATGTTTTCCGTCAGGAGAATACACTGGGTCTTGAGCAGAAAGATACCCTAAGATTGGTGAACCATTTTTAATAATTGTATATTTTCCCTTGCCTTTATTTATCACAAAAGCAAAACTATTAAAATTATTTCAATAAACAAAAGACTCAACCGTACCAACATACGGACCAAGTCTTTTCTTAACAAATTTACTATCTAAAGTTGTCGCAAAGGACCCAGACACTGAGAGAAAGAATAAAAGACAAAAGACAGAAATCTTTTTCATAAAAGAAAAATAAAGAACTATTTTGCACTTGCGAGAATCGTATCGATAATTTTTTGGATTTTTGGATTTTGAGATCCATCACCTTGTATGACCATAACTCCATTTTCTAGAATTTTTTGTATACCTTCTACTGTTGCTCGTACTCATGATCCGACAAAGAAATACACTTTCACAGGAGCAGTATCAAGTGATGTAATTTCCTCAGCAGTAATTCCTACAGTCAGCAGGTGATTCGATCATGAAAGTCGATTTCACTGGTAATATGCATACTTCGGGAGTGCAAGAGAATATTTATAGCCGGTATTTGTATATATCTGATATGTCCCCGTGTCTGAGAAATCGAGAGAAGACACTGGAGTACTTGGAGGAACTGGAGTATCTATATTTGGAGTTATCTCTGGGATTGGATTAGTTCCTAAGTTTGAAGCATTTACAGTCACATCTTGTTTCACACATTCTCATTGTGATGCGATGATAGTGTCTGCACTATTTGCTAGACATGCATTCGAGTACGTCTTCCCATCAGCACCACAGACAGGTACATATTCCATAGTACAAGCGATCGGTTCTTTTTTTGGAATATTTGTCGCTGGTCTTTCGATATCGATCTTCACTGGCTTTGCTTCATGAAGGTACGAAGAAGGTATCGAGAAAAAGTATTCGACAACTCCGACAACGAGAAGTGTCGTAAGGATGGTGGCAAGAGTATAGGTATTCCAGAAAGGATGAGATGATTTTTTCATAGAAAAAAATGAGGATATATCCATTGTCGGCAAAAGAAGGAAAAATGCAAACACTATTTTCTCTCTCACCAGAGTATTGGAAGTTTCCCATGACTTTCGAGATATATATTTGTCTTCGAAAATGGCTTTGATCCAAAAAATCCATTGTGAGCAGAAAATGGAGATGGATGCGGTGACGTAATAATATGATGTTTTGAGCTATCAATAAGTGATTTTTTCGAAATTGCAAAATTTCCCCAAAGAATAAAAACAATTCCTTCCCTCTTTTCTGAGAGAATTCGAATAGTAGCATCTGTGAAATTCTCCCACCCCTTTCCCTGATGTGATGCCGGACTTCCCTGTTCTACTGTCAATACCGCATTCAGAAGAAGTATTCCCTGTTCTGCCCAATCCGTGAGATCAGTCTCTGTCCTTGTGATTCAGAGATCACTCTCTAATTCCTTGAATATATTTCGGAGACTTGGTTGAGGTTTGCTTCCGCTTGGAACAGAAAAAGATAATCCCATCGCAGCACAAATCGGTTTCTGTCATTCTGAGTGAAATGAAGAATCTGCCTGATACGCGGTATGGTATGGGTCTTGTCCAAGAATGACGACCTTCACATCATCAAATGGTGTCATATCAAAAGCTCGGAAGATATTCTTCCCTTTTGGAAAACACTTCTTTTGCGAATATTCGCTCTTTATAAAACTTGTGAGATCTTCCCAATACGGCTTCTCAAATTCAGAAGCTAGAACAGCATGCCAAGATGAATGAATACGGACGGACATTTTTTTGATAATCAAGAAAAAGATATTTAGAATATGATTGCGTATGCTTCAAATAAAAAAGTTTCAAAACAATTCCTCGAATAAGAACTACTTAGATAAATGAGAGTATTCTCAGAAATTCCTCTTTTTCTACTCTTACTCCATCATTCTTGAAGAACTTC
>JAVHOR010000039.1:0-3724 GCA_036170175.1 Patescibacteria group bacterium
CAGCCTCATATGATACAACTCATGATGTCTCAGTTGGGACAGCAGAGACACGATCGACGATACCTGTGTATGTCTCAGTTGGGAATGCATCAAGGACAATTTTTGCCTTCATTCATTTTTGCACTTTCACAATATCTATCTGATCAAGAGAAAGAGCAACCTCATACATATTTTTGTTTTCGATAAGCACTCATTCTGTTGCGAGCGCTGTATCACCGACAATCCATGGAATATCATTGATGACTCCATCAAATGTCGCGATTATCTGATAATCTTTGAGTGTAAGATATGCCTTCTCTAGGGATAAATTTGCAGAAGAAATACTATTTTGAGCCGATATTCTATCAGAAGAAACTGGTCCATTTATGAGCTCATCATACGATATTTGATTGAGCGTGATTGTATTTTTTTGTTTTATAATATTTTGTTGGCTTGATATCCGTTCTGTAGATTGAGATTGTTTCAGTGCCTCAAGTCATGTTTGTGCTTTTGTGAGATCATTCTTTGCACTTGTGAGAGATTGTTCTTTTGTGCTGATAGTATTTTTATCAGCAAGTCATTGGAGCTCATTGTTTCCATATCATTTGAGGGTATTTATCATACTATTGATACTTGAGAGTTTTGCTCATACTTGAGAGCTATACGATCGGAGATTTGTTTTTTGTGATGCAATAAGTGTCGATTGAAGATTTACGCTTTCGTATGAAGCATCATATGCATCGACCCCAAGTCATGTCACCCTTATAAGATCAGAAAGGAATCCCTGCATTTTCTGAAGAAGATTAAGTGTATCATCGAAAGAAGGAACAGAGTTGTTTCGAATCTTTTGAAGATCAGAGAGAATCCCATCATAACTTCATGATGCTGACTTGAAAAGGTTTGTAGCACTTATTTTTAGAGAAGGATCTTTTCCAGAGAAATCACCATAACCATAAAAACTCTCATTTCCAATATAGAGAGCTGATTTTATATCATTGAGAGTTTCTGGAAAAAGCCTATTTGTCTCTTCGAGAAGAAGCCCCGCATTCGACAGATCCCGTTCGAGATTATTAGAAGTAGTATCAGTAGAAACATTTTTCTTTGTATATTCCAGGTCACTTGATGCTAGAGCGACTTTATCTGTGAGAAGTTTTATGGTGGACTCATTTTCTGAGAGAGTATTTTTTTCTGTGACGAGAAGATTCTGATATTGTGACTCAAGAAGCTTGAGACTTGATTCACTCTCAGTGAGCGTATTTTTCGCTCTAATTTTATCAGATTCGGTTGTGCTTGAGAAAAGTTTATTATAGCTATTTCTTGCATTCGAGAGTGAGAGTTTTGCACTTTCTATATCCATGTATGCACTTTTCGCATCGATCTCTGCGATCACATCACCAGCCTTGACAGTATCACCGACCTTTTTATAGATTCTGGAGATAGTTCCTTGTTTCGAAAAAGAAAGTGTCGTCGTCTGAATTGGTGAGATTTTTCCTGTAGATTTTATCGAATTCGAGAGAGATCCAGTCACTACCCGAATGATTTGATTTTCTATGACTGAAGTGGAAGTCTTCATAAAGAAGTACCAGTATCCACTACCAAGGAAAAGAATACTCGCAAATCATATCAATCAACGCTTGATTTTCATGTCACGATAAATAAGAAATATCACAATAGTCTATATTCTGAAAGTAAGAGGAATGTAAGAGGAGATACTCTCTCAAAATTACTTTTTCATTTTACTTACTTTTCTATAATATTAAACTTATGATAATTGCACAGAAAAAGCGAAATATTCTCGGGGAAAATATTCCTCATCAATCACTTTTTATTCTCATCGGAAAAAAAGAACAGATACGAAACGGTGATGTGATACATTCATTCAGACAGGATTCAGATATCCTTCTTCTCACTGAAGTGAGCTCTCCAGATATTGTCCTCGTAGGAATAAAGAAAAAAGAAAATATCGAGTGGATTCTCTATTCTGATCCGATTTCTGAGAGTGAGAAAATCTGGGGAACAAGCCGACAGAATTATGATGAGATTCGAGAAGCTTCATGAATCGAGAATATTCGTTCGATAGATTCTCTGAAGAAAGATTTGCAAGAATGGACTATAGAATCTGAGAGAATTTATCTGAAGTGAGATTCTCATAAGAATATTGGAAAATGAATAATCATTCCGAAAGAAAGAATGCTTTCCCTTGATCCACTTCTGAAGTCACTTCGTATGATCAAGATTCCAGAAGAAGTCGAATATATTAGGGAAGCAATTCGCGTGACGAAAATTGCTCATGATCTCGTCAGAGATTCGATACGGCCAGGAATGTATGAATATGAGATTGAGGCGATAATAGCCTCCGTATTTCGCTCTCATCATCTCACAGAAGCATATCCGACTATTGTCGCAAGCGGTCCAAATGCATGTACACTCCACTATATCCGACATGATAGAAAAATAGAGGCATGAGATATTGTTCTCATCGACGCGTGAGCAGAATATCGAGGATATGCAGCAGATATTACCCGTGTTTATTTTTGTTCTATACCACCCTTAACAAGGGGGAATAAGGGGGGATTTTCCCTACGACAGAAAGAAGTCTATGAAGGCGTTCCTACTGTGAAGAAATATGCTGAATCCCTTATTCGTCCAGGAATGAAGAAATTAGATTATGAGAAAAGAGTGAGAGAAAAAATGAATGAAGAACTTATAAAGCTTGGGCTTATTCCAAAATGAGCTTCTTCAGAAATTGTGGAGAAACTTTCTCGAAAATACTATCCTCACTCGGTTTCTCACTTTCTCGGACTTGATGTTCACGATACCTGAGAGCGAGATGAGGTATTTCACTGTGGAATGATCATTACCTGTGAGCCAGGAATTTATATTCCCGAAGAGGGAATCGGTATTCGTCTCGAAGATGATATTCTTATCACAGAGAATGGACACGAGAATCTCTCGAGGAATATATCACTTTAGAAATTCCATTGAAAATTTCCATTTTCTGCATATAATCCGCTTATCTTAACCATTTCATATATGAGACTAATTACACTTCTTGCTGGGTATGCTGCTGGACTTGCTGTCGCGATGAAATATCGCAAAGACTCTGGAGTGTCAAAAACTGAGACGAATCCAAAAAAATCAAAAATGGATAGTTTTATCGATGAGATTGTCGATATTCACAAGACTGCTTATGGTGAAGTCAAAGGATTTGTATCCACACATTTTGATGATGTGAATGACTTTGATACTCTCAAGACAAAAGCATCTTCCTTGATTGATTCATTTACGACTGAAGCTGAGACCCTTATCAATTCCCTGAAGAATAAATGAACTTCCGAGTGAGAATCTGCCATTGCAAAGGTCGATGCTCTGTATCAGGAAAAGGCTGAGATTCTCGATAAAGCAAAAGAAAAAGGGTCTACTTTCGCTGATGTGGCACATGATACACTTATGAGCTGGATCGATGAAGTAAAGTCTCGACTCACACAAGCACACAAAAGCATCAAATCCACACTCGATACCCCAGTCGTCAAAAAACCAACACCAAAAAAGAAGGCGCCTGCTAAAAAAACTCCTGTTGCGTAGAACTCTGAAATTCTATGATATTCTATTTGCTTGCACGGAGTGAATATTTTTTATATTTTTTTTTAAATTTTACTATCTACTTTTATGACCCATAAAGACACTCCTAAAAAGACCGATGCTGAGATTCTCCCTGAAGAAGTTGTCTCTAAAGAATCTTCTC
>JAVHOR010000040.1:0-17275 GCA_036170175.1 Patescibacteria group bacterium
AAATACATCTACCGAATCCTGGCACTTTACTTTTTGTAAGTGCCTTTTTATGTCCAATCTTTTGAAGATTTTTTCGAATCCTGCCGAGTCTCTCTCGATATTCTCTCGTGATGAGATCGATGAGATTGATGCTCGTATGTATGAACGTGATGGTAAGCTCTATCTCAAGAGCTATTCACGATGAGAAGAGGAGAAACAAGTCTGGAGCGAAAAAAAATCTGCACCAGAAGAGATTGTGAGACAACTCTATCTTCGGGAACTTCTCAAGAAATATAAATACCCGAAAGGACGAGTCGACATAGAGAAATCAGTCCGATTCGGGCGTGAGACGAAGCGTGTGGATATCGTGATATATTCCGAAGACAATGAAACTCCTCATCTCATGGTGGAGGTGAAGGCTCCGCATGAGAAAAATGATGTCGAACAACTCAAAAGCTATCTCAATGCTGATGGGGCACCTTTTGGGGTAGCAACCAATGGGAAATCAGTACTTATTCTTTATCGTCCATATCCGAAAGACTTTGATACTCTTGCTGATATTCCGAAGTTCTGAGAGACGATCGATGATGTTCTGAGTCGTCGTATTATGCTCGCTGATCTTGAAGAGCCGAAACAACTCAAAGAAGTTATTGAAAATATCGAAGAACTCGTACTTGCGAATTCAGGATTCGATAGCTTTGATGAAATATTCAAGCTCATATATGCTAAGCTCCATGATGAGAAAGAGTCTATAGAAAATCCAGAGAGACCACTTGAGTTTCGTAAATCTCCAACGAAAGATGCCAACAAAACAAAAGCAGATATATCGAGACTTTTCGAAGAGGCAAAATGACGGTGGAAGGGAGTATTTGAAAGGTCAGATTCAATAAAACTCCTTCCTGAACATCTCTCTATCTGTGTCGGTGAGATTGAGACATTCAAGCTTCTCGGTGCCAATCTCCAAGTTATTGATGAAGCCTTCGAATACCTCATCCCTGATGTCGCAAAGAGCAAGAAATGACAATATTTCACCCCTCGTATCGTGATCGATATGTGTGTCCGTATGATGTCACCATGACAGAAAGAAAAAGTAATAGATACGGCTTGTGGTTCGGGAGGATTTCTCATTCATACTATGGAGTATCAGAAGAGAAGATATGGATGGAGCAATGAGAGAATGTCTATCTATGCAAAACAGCATCTCTTCGGGATCGACTTCGATGAGAAATCTTCGAAGATTGCTCGTGCGATGATGCTCATCGCCTGAGATGGGAAGAGTCATATCTACAAAGAAAACTCTCTCGATAGTGCTTCATGGTCAGAGGAGTCGAAGGCAGACTTTCGGCGAGAAGAACTCCTCACAGAGTTCGATGACTATGAAAAAAATGAACAAAATAAAAAAGAATATCTCCACTTCAACTTCGATCTTCTTCTCGCGAATCCTCCATTCGCAGGAGAAGTTAAAGAGTCTGCGACACTCGCAAAGTTCCAGCTCGGAAAACATCCAAAAACAGGGAGAAATATTGATAATATCTCTCGCCATCTCCTTTTTATCGAACGAAACCTCAATTTCGTGAAGGCAGGAGGACGACTCGCGCTCGTACTGCCACAATGAGTATTCAACAATACGAGTGAAGAGTATATCCGCGAGTTCATGATGGCACATGCTCGAATACTTGCTGTGGTTGGAATAGAGGCCAATAGCTTCAAGCCTCATACGGGAACCAAGACGAGTGTGATATTCTTGCAGAAGTGGGACGAAGTGACGAATCCAAGGATCGAGAATTATCCGATATTCTTCGCCACATCGAAGGTGCCATTCAAGAATAATTCATGAGACTATATCTACAGAGATACAACTTCACATAGTGTAGACAATCTCCAGTCTGATCTTCTCCAGATTGCCGAGGCTTTTGAAGTGTGGGGACGAGAACAGGGATTTAGTTTTTTAGATAAATAAAATCAATGACACAGGAACTCTTATCATCCCTCACTTCTTTCATTCAAAAATATACTTTGGATATTTCGATTGTGGAAATCAGAAATCTCGGAGTCTGACAGAGATTGGATAGTGATTTTTATAAACCAGAACATTTAGCAATTGAAAGACTAACCAAAAACAGTTATTTTTGTTCTTTTAAGAGTCTAGATATTAGAGTTGATGCAAGTGCATTTTATCCCTCAATTGAGCCAAAATATAATACTGGATCATTGCCATTTCTTAGAGTTGCAAATGTAGATTTGAGTGTAAAATATGATGAGGCTGTGACAATACCTGAAGAGTTACCAAATGAGTATGTTACAATAAAAGTCGGACAACCTTGAGATATTGTTATTACCAAATGATGAAGTGTCGCAAGATGTGGTATTTTGGATAGAAAATGTGCCTTAAGTAGAGACTTGATTCTTGTACCTTCATCTCATTTGAGTCTAATTCAACAAAAAGCATTATTTGTATATCTGATAACAAATACTTCAAACAAACTTTTACTAAAGACGGCATCATTAACAGCTCAACCCCATCTTACCCTTAAACTTATTCAAGAGCATCCAATCTTTTCACCTAAATGAGATTTTCAGGGAAAGATTGCTGATTTATTCGATGAGTATACATCTCAAAGAGAGCTCTCAATGTCTCTCTATGCAGAAGCGGAGCAAATCCTTCTCATGGAACTCGGACTCATAGACTGGAATCCGACAGAAGTCGGTATAACCGAGAAGATGAGTGAAGAAGTGAGACTCTTCGGGCGATGTGATGCTGAGTTCTTCCAACAGAAGTATGATGAGATAGTAGAGAAAATCAAAGCGTATAAATGATGATATGATACGATAGAAAATCTCATATCGATTGCATGAAAACAGATGAAGATAGAAGAAACTAAAGAATATCAGTATTGCGAACTTGCGGATATTGATCCGAGTCTCGGAACAGTTGGAGAATATACGCAGATTTTCTGAAAAGATCTCCCAAGTCGAGCTCGCATGAAGATAGAAAAGTGAGATGTCGTCGTATCTTCTGTGGCGGGTTCTTCATCGAAAGTAGCCCTTATTCAGAGCGAAGATACCAATCTCATCGCGTCTACTGGATTTTTTGTATTGAAGCCAAAGGCTTTTAATACTGAGACAAATCTTGTTCTTATGAAGAGTGTTTTTATGCAAGAATTCCTTATGAGATCGGCACGCGGAATGATCCTTTCTGCTACAAATCAATATGATTTTAAGAATC
The DNA here is from genome assembly GCA_036170175.1 of Patescibacteria group bacterium. Lineage (GTDB taxonomy): Bacteria > Patescibacteriota > Gracilibacteria > BD1-5 > UBA2023 > JAGOMW01. The sequence continues at coordinate 3,206 of JAVHOR010000040.1, forward strand.
TTCTAATTCCCAGTATTTCACGGGATGTCCAGTCTCTTATTTCTTCTCGAATCATTGCTTCCCATAGAGCTCGTGAATACTCAAAAACTCTTCTCGAACGAGCAAAGAGAGCAGTAGAGATATTTATCGAAGAGGATGAAGAGCACGCGAATGCCCTCCTCAATACAGTTTAGAAGATTTTCTTGATAAGACGTCATGAGGTGCCTCTATCAAAGTATGATGAAAATCAGAATTTTGCCATTTTTCATAGAACCATTGTGCTTTTCATTTGATTTTTCATTCGTTTTCCCTAGAATACGCTCGATTCATTGCTTTTGCATCCATATTTTGTCTTACTAATTCTTCTCTCTATGATCGCTAATCTCCAAAAAGTCTGGGCAACAGAACATATCCGCAAAAAAATACTCTTCACGCTTGGAATTATTGTTGTATATAAGCTCCTTGCGACTATACCAGTTCCAGGAGTGAACATCGCTCTATTGGATGCCTTTACTGAGCAACTCCGTGCGAATACGCAGCTTGCATTTTTTGGCTCTATTATGGGAGGTGGACTCGAGCAATTCTCGATTATCCTCATGGGTCTTGCACCATATATCAATGCGACAATCATCATACAACTTCTTACAGTTATTATCCCATCACTTGAGTCACTCAAAAAAGAAGGTGAGCAAGGGCAGAAAAAAATCAATAATTATACTCGATATCTCACAGTTCCTCTCGCTTTTGCTCAGGGCTACGGTATGATCTATCTATTGAATACTATTATCGGAACTCAGGCTGGTGGTGGTGGGGCAAGTATCATTGATACTACCAATTTTTGGTGAGTAGTCCTTCCTGCGATGCTTGCTATTACCGCAGGTACTATGGTCCTTCTCTGGCTTGGTGATCTCATTACAGAGTCTGGAATAGGGAATGGAAGTTCGATCATTATCTTCGCCGGAGTACTTGCAGGCGTACCACAGCATATATTGAATTATGTGACAACACAAAATTATGGACTTCTTCTTATTCTCGCGATTCTCACAGTAGTCGTTGTCTATATTATCGTGAAGTTCACAGAATGATATAGGAAAGTTCCTCTTATTTATACACGTACCGGTCGAGATGAGCGATCATATTTTCCTATCAGGGTCAATCAAGCAGGGATGGTACCGATCATCTTCGCTGTTTCTCTGATCACTTTCCCTTCTCTTATCGGACAAATACTTGTAAGAAGAGCTACGGGTGGTACAGGTGAAGCAATCGGTAACTGGCTTGTAGCGAATCTCTCTATGCAGAATCCTGGATGGTTTTATATCCTTGCATATGCTCTCTTGGTTCTTGGATTCTCATTTTTCTATGTGTCCATTACCTTCAATACGACAGAAGTCGCAGAAAGTGTCCAGAAGCGTGGTGGATATATTCCAGGAGTTCGTCCAGGAAAAGAGACAGCAACATATCTGCAGAAGGTTTCTGATAGACTCAATCTTTTTGGTGGAGGATTTCTTGCACTCATTGCCGTATTCCCCTATCTTGCGACAAAAATAGTTCCTCTTCTTGGATTTTCATCAGCTGGTGCTACACAGATAGATTTTCTTATCTCTGGTTCTGGACTTATCATCGTCGTCGGAGTTATCCTTGATATTATTCGTCGAATTGATACCGATATGAAGAGTTTTGATTATAAGAAATTCCATTAATTATGAAAATCTGCGTCTGGGATACAGAGACAACGGGATTCGCCACGAGAGGAGGAGACCTTTCTCAACAGCCCTATATTATACAATTTGCTGCAATAGAATGAGAGATCGAAGGAGGAATATATCGTGAGATCGCGCGTCATAATATGCTCATCAAGCCATTTATATCGATTCCTTTCTGAGCTTCTCAGGTCAATGGAATCTATGATAAAGATGTCGCAGAATGTGAGCATATGAAGAGTCATATCGATGATATTCTTCGAGTTCTCAATAGATCCGATCTTGTCGCCTGACATAATATCGAATATGATGAAGAGATTCTTTCTTATGAGCTTGCCAGACTTGGAAAGAAGGGTGAATATGCTCCACAGAAGACTGTGTGTACGATGCGATCATCGACTGATTATTGTAAGCTTCAGTGAAGAGGGTTTGCCTATAAGCCACCCAAGCTTTCTGAGCTTCATAAGCATCTTTTTGGTGAATTTTTCGAAGGTGCTCATGATGCCCTTGTCGATGTCGAAGCGACGATGCGATGCTTTGTCGAGCTTATTCGTCTTGGAGTCATAGTTCCTGAGACATCGAATGTGATGCGATTATTCTAGGATTCTTCTACTCCTTTCGTGGTTCAGGATTATTGGAAATATGATGGTGAATATTTCTCGAGAGAAACACCTCATTTTTATAGTTTTTCGATGGATCATATTCGATAAGAGTATCAAGAGAGACAAAAGTATATCCAGCATTTTTGAGTCAAGAAAGAATCATTGGAAGCGCTTTTACAGTATCTTCCTTGATATCATGAAGGAGGATAATGCTTCATGGCTTTGTCTGGGCAATGATTCTTTTTGCGAGAAGGACTGGATCTTTTGCCTTCCAGTCATAGGCATCGACATTCCATCCGATGATCGGCCCAGAATAGAAGCCTCCAATTCGTTCATCGAGAAGCCCATAAGGGAATCGGAAGAAGTGCGGATATTTTCCTGTGACAGAAGAGATTATTAGATTTGTCTCGAGAATTTCTTGGATATAATAAAATACTGGAATCTGAGAAAGTCGCGCATGGTCATAACTATGATTTCCGATAGTATATCCATCGTCGCTTATTTTTCTCACAATACTTGGATATATTCTGACTCTATTTCCTATGACAAAAAAAGTCGCAGGTACTTTTTCTTTCTTGAGGATATCAAGAATAGCAAGAGTATTTGTGGGATGTGGTCCATCATCGAAAGTAATACTGATTTCCTTTTTCTCTGATACACACCAAGGAATTATTTTCTCTGATACAATATTCTCAGAAGAAGGGTGTGATCCGAAAAAGAAGAGAATGGAAAAAACAAAAGAGAACATATACCCCCGAGTGTACTCGGAAGAATGGCATTTGCAAGGATATGTTACACGATAATTCCACTTCCAAGTACGCGATCTCCATTATAGATGACACAGATTTGTCCAGGAGTTATGGCGCGTTGTGGTATTTCAAATGAAACTATCAACTGTCAACTATCAGTTTTCAATTGAACTTTCTGATCTTCTTGTCGATAGCGAATCTTGGCTCAATATTTTTTTCACGCTTCAGGAGTTTTTCCACTCCATTCCACGAGAATACATTCATTTTTATAGAGCGAGAGCTCATCTTTATTTCCTACGGTGATGGTATTTGCTGATGTATCTTTTGCAATGACAAAAAGGGCTGGTCCTCCACCGACTTTGATGCCTTTTCTCTGGCCGATCGTATAAGAGAAAGCTCATTCATGTTCTCCGATGATTTTTCCATGAATATTCAGAATATTTCCTGGTTTTTTCGGAAGCCGACGTTCGAGAAATTCTTTCATGCTTACTTTTCCGATAAAGCAAAGTCACTGAGAATCTTTCCTTTCCGCATTGGGAAGTCTTATTTTTCTTGCAATCTCACGAACTTCTGACTTCATAAGGTGTCAGATCGGGAATATTGCCTTCTCAAGTTGAAATTCTGAGAGTCGAGAGAGAAAATAAGACTGATCTTTATTTGGATCGATTCACTTGAGAAGAAATACCTCACCCCCTAACCCCCTCTCCTTCAGAGAGGAGGAATCCGTACCAAGCCCCTTCTCCTTTAGGAGAAGGGTTGGGGATGAGGTTATTCGTGCATAATGCCCAGTTGCAATAGCGTCAAATCCAAGTGAAAGTGCCTCTTCGAGAAAGAGATCAAACTTCACAAGATTGTTGCAAAATACATCCGGGTTGGGAGTGCGTCCAGCATTATATTCTCTATAGATATACTCTACGATACGTTTCTCGTATTCTTCTCGATAGTCGAATGTGTAGAAAGGAAGATTGAGAAATTCTGCAACTTTTCTTGCTTCTTCGAGGTCTTCTCGAGTCGGGCATGAATCAGGAAATTCTTCATCAAGATAATTGATCATAAATCCACAAGATACATCATATCCTGCTTCCTTCAGAAGATATGTGGATACTGCAGAGTCGACTCATCATGAGAGTCCGACAAGAACTTTCGTTGGGTTTTTTTGGGAATGATGATTTTTATTTTCCATGAGGGAGGCTTTCTATTATTTCTTCCCAATCTTTCACCCGGTATATAAGAGGATGGTCAAAAGTATCATGACGATTCCACGGTTTCTCGAGAAGAATTGTCACTATATTATTGGTTGCAAGGTCACGAGCATTTTCTATATGGTCATCGATCATGAGATCAATCCCAAGAGTCTTGCATACAGCTGATTTTGGAAGGGCTTCTGTACTATAGTGATTCACAAAATGAATATCACTTTCAGGAATTTCTCCAAAATAATATCCCACCCAATCAAGAGTTCTTCTTTTCTTGATTTGGTCATTTCCATTTCGTGCTGTGATGATGGAGTACCTTTTTCCAGCACTTCGAAGCATTTCTACTCATTTTCTTGATCCGTGTACGAGAGGAGTATCAGTTGGTCAAGTTATGTTCATACCATATTTATGCCAGAGCTCTATACACTCTTCTTTTGTAATTTCAAATTTCGGATCATCAAATATATCATGATTTGTGAAATCTTCTATTGTTTTACACATGAGGAGACGGCTCTGTGTATGGGCGTACTTGAGATACTCAGAAAAAGTGGCAGCAAGTGTCTCGTCAAGATCGAGTCCAATATTTGTATGTTTCCCCCAGTCAAGGTCGCGTATATTCATTATTTGCATTGAAGTTTATGAAGAGTGAGTATAGAGAAATTAGCAAAAAAGTAAAAAGCATTATTTCCAAACATTTCTTTGATTTTTTGAGGTTTATTCTCATAATGTGCGCATGCGAAAACACCAGTATCGTGAGATTATCTGTAATACCTGCGAATGTCGACATCTTTCAGCCGATGATATCTATGAGGAAGTGAGACGAAAGAGCCCAGAAATTGGTCGTGCGACAGTCTATCGAAATATCGAGGCAATGGCAGAAGAGGGTACGCTCAGACGATTTCCTGGTATTCACGGAAAGACATATTATGAATGCAACCCTCGTACCCACGCCCATCTTGTTGATGAGATTACTGGAATATTTTGTGATTTTCCGATTGAGAACATTTCTGTTCGAGATATTCCTGTAGGATATAAAGTCTCCGAGATCCGCATCCAGATTACTCATGAATAAATATGAAAAATATTATCGAAATTCATCATCTTACAAAGAAAGTAGGAAAGACAGTACTTCTTCATAATATCAATTTTTCACTCACGAAAGGCGAAGTTTTCTGATTTCTTGGACCAAATGGCTCTGGAAAGACAACAACAATGAAGTGTATACTTGGTATTATGCGACCTACAGAATGAGATGTGAAAATTCTATGAGGATCTATAGATAATGCGAAAATCCGCAGTAATATAGGATTCATGCCAGAGAACACGTATCTCTACAAGTATCTCACGTGAGATGAATTTCTTGATTTCAATGCGGAATTCTATGGACTGAGAGGTGAGATAAGAGAAAAAAGAAAAACGCTTATTCTCGAAAAAGTCGGACTTCTTCCTGCTCGGAGAAAAAGATTGAACACTTATTCAAAGGGTATGCTTCAGAGAATTGGTCTCGCACAAGCAATTCTCCATGATCCAGAAGTTATCTTTCTCGATGAGCCAATGAGTGGACTTGATCCACTTGGTCGCAAGATGGTAAAGGATCTCATTCTCGAGCTCAAATCCGAAGGAAAAACCATATTCTTCAACACACATATTCTCTCTGATGTCGAAGCGCTCTGCGATCGTTTTGCTATCATCTCCTGATGAGAAATCATTCTTGATATGCAGACAAAAGAACTCAAAGAACCACTCGAAGATCTTTTTATGAAAATGATTCTCGAACACAAAGGAAAGGAATTTACGGGAGAATAATATCTATTTCAAAAACCATCTTTTCCTCTGCTTATATTATGAGAATTATTCTCATAATTATTTGATTTCCTAAAAATATCCGTATACTTGTTTCCGTAGTTTCTCTAACTACCAACCACTAATTATTAACCCTTCTTTTTATGTCTTGTTGTGATAATGAATTTATGTTTGAACAGGTAAAGATCGATACTCCAACTCCTTTCTTTGATCTTCCTGCCTACGATCCTATCAAGGATGACACTACTCAGATTTCTCTCGAAAGTATGCACGGGAAGTGGACAGTACTCTTCTACTATCCTGCTGACTTCACATTCGTCTGTCCGACAGAACTTAAGGATATGGCTAAAGCAAAAGCACAGTTCGATGAGCTCGGAGTCGTGATCCTCGCAGCGAGTACTGACACAGTATTCTCTCATCGCGCATGGGTGAAGCACGAAGGTCTCATGAAGAATTTCCCTTATCTTATGCTCTCGGATCATGGGCTCGATGTTGCTGCCGCATACAATCTCCTTGATGAGAAATCAGGAATCGCTGGTCGTGGTACATTTATCATTGATCCAGAGGGAGTTTGCCGAGGTATCGAAGTCACGAGTGGACCGCTCGGGCGTAACTCTGTCGAACTCCTTCGAAAGATCGAAGCACTCCAGTATATGAGTGCCAATCCTGGAACAGCATGTCCAGCACGATGGACTCCAGGAGCGAAGACCCTCACTCCATCTATCAAAATAGCTGGTGAAGTGGAAGCACAACTTCAGTAATATAGGCTAATTAAAAAAAGGTCTAGAGTAGTATAAGTGATTTCTCTTGAAGTCACTTATACTACTCTAGACCCTAAATATATATGACACCGATGGAGAAATATGAAAAACTCTTGGAACTAAATCTTGTTTGTTTATAATTTCCCCAAACTTGTGTAATTTTACGAAGTAATTTTTCCTACACAACCTGCCTATATTGTACATTTCAAGTGTATTTTTACATATTCACAAAAATACCTATAATTCCTTCCATGAATTCTCTCTTCGAAAAAAATATTACTCCCCTCGCTTCGCTTCTCCGTCCCGAATCTCTCGATGATCTCGTAGGACAATCCCATCTTATTGGACCAGGAAAATCGATCAGGAAATTTATCGAAGCAGGCAGACTTCCCTCGATTCTTCTCTGGTGACCACCAGGATGCGGAAAGACATCACTTGCTCGTGTCATCTCGAATTCACTCGATGGAGAATTTTTCCATCTCTCTGGGGTCCTATCGAAAAAAGAAGATGTCGTAAAGATCATTGCAAAGGCACAAAAAAACTTCAAGGAAGGGAGACAGACTATTCTTTTTCTTGATGAAATCCATCGCTGGAACAAATCACAACAAGACGTACTCCTTCCATGGGTAGAAAAATGAATCATTACCCTCATTGGTGCAACGACAGAAAATCCAAGTTTTACAGTGATCAATGCACTCCTATCACGCTGTCGGACCTACATTCTCGAACCAATAAAAGAAGAGGAGGTTATTGTTTTTCTCGAGAAGAATATCTCAGAAATTCAATCCCGCTACCCGAAAATTATTTTCTCAGTGAATCCATGAGAACAATGAAATCAGCAGGGTTCGGGGGAGAATACTGTTTGAGACAAATGAGAACAGGAAAATAATGAGCGACAGCGAACGAGTTTTTCTTCCCCCGAGACTTTTGATACTTTTGGTCATGAAAGTATAGAGAAAACTACTGGATTCCTGCCTTCGCAGGAATGACAGGTACTCAGACTTATTGCCAAGCTCTGATGAGGCGATCTTCGTAACACCCTGAATCTTCTCGAGACAGCCTGCATTCTCCAATGAGCATGAGCTCTCACTCGAGAGAATATCCTTGAAGCTGGAAGTAAATCACTGAACTATGATCAAGATGGTGAAGAACACTACAATCTCATTTCTGCCATGCATAAATCTCTCCGTGATTCTGATGGCGATGCAGGAATATACTGGATAGGACGAATGCTTGCTGGTGGTGAAGATCCTCGATTTATCGCCAGACGAATGATCAATTTTGCTTCCGAGGATGTTGGACTCGCTGATCCTCTCGCAATGATCATGGCAAATTCTGTCTATAATATATGTGAAAAAATGGGGATGCCAGAATGTGAACTTCCACTCTGCAAGCTCGCCTACCATCTCGCATGAGCCCCACGAGACAACTCTGTCTATATAGCGATGCAAGCTATGCATAGTGACATTTGAGAATTCTGAAATCTATGAGTTCCTCTTCATCTTCGCAATGCCCCTACAGGATTTATGAAAGAAGCTGGATATGGAAAATGATATGAATATGCGCATAATCTCGAGTCGAAGAAAAGTGAACAGGAACACTTTCCTGAAGAACTAAGAGGAAGAAAATATAGAAAGTAATATAGCTTTTAGAAAAACTTTTTGCATTTTCCATTTTTCATATATAATGCATCCATAGAATAGAAAAGGACCTGCCTCACGGCGAGTCTTTTTTTTACCCTTATTTCTAACCTACTATTATTATGTTCGACCTTGCCAAGATAGAGGCTGCCGTGAACGCAATCTCCGCTGAGAAAAAAATCGACAAAGCTCGCTTAGTCGAGATTATCGAGCATGCGATCAAAACTGCATACAAGAAAGACTTTGCATCGAAAGATACAAATGTGAATGTAAAACTCGATATTTCGACTGGTACTGTCGATATTTCTGTCGAAAAGACAATCGTCAAAACTGTAGAAAATCCTGATATTGAGGTGAGTTATGATGATGTCGGCGGTGCTGAGAGTGGATTTGCTCTCGGTGATACAGTCGAAATCGATGTCTCAGATGAAGTTCTCAATTCCGAAGGATTTGGTCGTATTGCGTCACAGGCTGCAAAGCAAGTGATTGTACAGAAAATACAGGAGACAGAGAAAGAAAAACTCTATCACCTCTTCAAGGATAAGGAAGATACAATCGTGAATCTCCGTGTCGAACTCGTCGAAAAGAATCGTGTCGTATTCGATCACAATGGGAATCAGGTCATTCTCCCAAAGAGTGAACAAGTCTCAAAAGATAAATATACTCCAGGGCAACGAATGTTTCTCTATGTTCGTAAAGTCGAGATCGATCCTGAACTCGGTCCTCGTGTCATTCTCTCAAGAAAAGATAAAGAACTTGTCGTAAAGCTTTTCGAAATGAATACTCCAGAGCTTGAAGAAGGAACAGTCGAGATTGTCTCTATCGCTCGTATGCCAGGAGTGAAGACAAAGATTATCGTCGCTTCTGATGAGGAAGATGTCGATCCAGCTGGATGTCTCATCGGACCAAAGGGTATGCGTGTACGAGGTATTGTCGATGAGCTTTTTGGAGAAAAAGTCGATATTATCAACTATACAACTGATCAGAAAGAAATGGTTCGCCGTGCACTCATTCCAGGAACAGTCGAAGAGATCGAAATCGACGAGGAAAATACGATTATCCGAGCAACAGTGAAAGACGAAGAGAAAGCGAAAGTCCTCGGTCGTGGTGGAACAAACATCAATATCGCCGGTGATCTTCTCGGATATCGTATCTCTCTCACGACAATCGAAGGAAAGGAAGTTGATCCAAAGGAAGAAGTCCCTGCAGAATAGAAATAGGGTCTAGAGTAGTTGATTTCTCTTGAAATCACTTATACTACTCTAGACCCTAATGATTTTCTGGGCAGACTCATTTGAGGGGATTATTTTTGTATTCTATATGCTCGACAGAATGACTTTATTCTCCTTCATTTCTCTGTATCTTCCAAAATTCTACTAATAGGCTCAATTATATTATATACAACCATGGCTAGATTCCTCTTAAGTTCCCGTGTCTTTTCTGGAAAATTTTTTTGCATACACCTCTCTGATGAGATAAGTATTCTTGTTCTCACTCATAATGAAGCATAGTTATTGTCAATCCTTGGTAAATGAAATGCATTGGAAAGAAGGATAACCGGAGTATCCTTATTCTTAAGAAGCGAAAGTGAGTTTTGAGCACTCTCTCTCGTATTTTGTGACTTTGTTTCAAGAGTAATATTTATTCATTCTCCTGATTGAGAATGTACTATCTGATTCTCAGATACAGTCTCCACACTATTCCCTTGGGGAAAGAAATGGAAAAGTCGATCCCGAAAAATTCGATATTGCTCATTTGCTTCAGATACGCCTGAATTTTCCTTTATATATCATCAGTGACCTCAGGTAAAAATTATTTGATTTATACCAAACTGAAATCAGTTAATCAATTCATGTATTTGAGTCAATAATTCAACGGCTGAAATCGCACGGTATTCATTTATTACAGGATAATGACTTGTATGTACAATGATGGTGGATGTTTCCATAGATGATATTATACAACTATTTATAGTTAGTCAATATATATCTCGCAAAACCTCTCTATCCCTGAATAATCCGCAAAGAATTCATATTTCCAATTATATTCTCTGATGACCTTCTCTGCGATTTTTCTCTGGTCAAAGCCAAATTCGATAATAAGCCTCATCCCTTGCCCCTCTCCTAAAAAAGAGGGGGATATGTGGGTTAATTGCTCAAAAAGCCTTTCATACATTTCGAATCCTGTCTCTTTTCATCCGAAGAGAGCAATCTCTGGCTCAAAATGCGTATCTGCACTCATATTTTTCCAATCTTTTCCCTTTATATAGGGAAGGTTGGCAAGAAAGATGGTATTTGAAAACCTTTGTAGAAAGAGTCATCTGAGAAGATCTGAGACAATAAATTGTGCTTTCTTTTCTGGAAAATGTGTACGAAAATTCACTCGAGTAATACTCAGTGCTGACTCAGAAATATCAAGAAATATAACCTCATCTACAAGGTCAGCACATGATACTCAGATAATTCCTGAGCCTGTTCCAATATCAACTATGGTTTTTACATTCTGTGATCGGATTCTATTTCTCGCCCGCCTGATGAGTCATTCTGTCTCAAGTCTCGGTATCAATACATCTGGTGTGATGATGAATTCTCGACCAAAAAAGGTCACCTTTCCCGTGATATATTCATTTGGATAATCAGGATGATCTATTTTCTGTGTTTTCATTATCAATTATCCATTCTCAACTATCAATTTTCTATGCATTATCAAAAGACTTCTTCGAAAAAATAAGTGCTCAAAGAAAAAGAATAATCACTATATAAATGGTTCCCAATCCGTATCAAAAAAACCATTTTGAGAGCTCGATCGGCGCATCAGTCGCGACATAATTTTTCAAATTCATAGCTTCCAGATTCGGAAAAAATGCAAGGATTGCCTTTCCGATATATCAGATGATAGGACTATTATCCCAGTGTGCATAGTCAAGCATAGCATAGCCACTATGCCCAATGATATAGCTTGCGATCGTGAGGAACATAGCAATCATCGGAGATACAAAGCTCGAGAAGAAAAGAATAAGACCAAGAAGGGAAAAAAGTTTGAGTGTGATACCAAGAATAGCAGGAAAAAGAAGTGGATCAAGAGCAAAACCCTTTGTCAGAAGCATTCCGATAAGAATCAGGCTCTGAAATACAACCATAGAAAGTACTACAAGGGCAAATCAGAGAAATTTTCCGAGAAAAATACTTGATCGTGGTACTGGCTTCGAGAGCATGAGGAATATTGTCCGCCCTTCAATCTCGCGAGCAATCATTCCCCCACCAAGAAAGAGGATTACAGCAACTCCTGTAAGTTCAATAAATGAGAGCCCAAAGTCATAAAGCATTCGCTTGAGTTCTCCGAGAGCAAGTGTCTCAAGAACAAAAGAAATACAAATAAATATGACTCCAAGAAAAAGAATAAGTGAGAAAAACTTGTTGCGAACAAGTTCACGGATGGTATTAAGTGTTATAGTAAACATGGGATTAATATTTAACCATTAATAATTGATAATTCATTGAGGATTCTTTCTTGCATCATCTTGAGTTCCTCTCTATCTGCTTGGGGATTTTGTACAAAGTTCACATCAGAGATAGTATTGGTCGGAACAAGATGGTAATGACAATGAGGAATATCATATCAGACAAATAATGTACAGACACGAGCACATCCTGTAGCCTTTTTGAGGGCTGGAGCGAGGTTTTTTGCTACTTGAAAAATAGCAGAATAATACGGCTCAGGCACATCAGAAAAATGATCGACTTCACACTTCGGAACAATGAGTGTATGTCCGAGTTTCTGCGGAAAAATATCGAGAAATGCATAGACATATTCATCTTCATAGATTTTATATGAAGGAATTTCCCCAGCGATGATGCGAGAAAAAAGGGTGGGCATAAGAAAAACGGTTACAATGCTTTCATTAATTATTACATAAGTCTCTTTGATTTCTGTTCGGCTCAATCACATCAAAATACTCCGCGTAAAATACGTTCTAGTCAATTTCTTATTTCATTTGGAACACGATGTATCTTTAAAAAATCATCTATTAACTTCGGAAGATCATGGAGAGTTAAGGATTCTTTATCAGAAAAGTCATCAACCTTACTATGAGTCGGCATATCTATAAAATTGAAGAAATAAATTTCTGATTTCCGTTCACAAAATCTTTTATATTCTGTGATTTCTTTCATTCTAATTTTACTTGCTGAAGTGTCAAGACTCATTCGCCACAGATTAATCAGATTGTTCCGTCTTCGAATCGTGTAACTCAACCTATATCTCCATATTTTCAACTCTCAACTCTCAACTCTCAACTCTCAACTTTTTCGAGAAGAAGCCTCTTCCCCTCATATATCGTATATATTCCTGGCCATGGAGCATATGCTTGCCACATATGATATATTTCCTCAGCGCTTTTTGACCAATCAATTTTTCCATCTTCTTTTTCTATTTTTTTGCAATATGTAGCCTTATCGTGTTCTTGGGGAAGTGAAGTAATACCTCCATGTTCAATTTCTTGAAGAGTCTGTATGAGGGTTGGTCATGATATCTCTGCGAATTTCTGGAAAAGTGATTCAGAAGTCTCATCTGGATCAATCTGAATTGATCGAACTTTCAATATATTTCCTTCATCCATTCATTCACTCATTTCCATGATCGTCACTCATGTCTCCTTTTCACCATGAAGAAGCACTGATTGGATAGGAGAAGCACCGCGATACGCTGGAAGGATCGATCCATGAACATTGATACACTTCTTCTTTGGAATCCCAAGGATTGTTCGAGGAAGAATATGTCCATAGGCAACAACGATAAAATAATCACAATTATGGTTCAATAATTGTTCATAAAATTCAGTATTGCCTCGGATTCTAGTCGGGGTAAAAACAGGAATATTATGCTCAAGTGCGAACTTCTTCACTGGTGTGAATTGAAAGTCTGATGATCGTCCTATTGGCTTATCTGGGTTTGTCACAACAAAGGCAACTTCAAACTGCCCTGTCTCAAGAATATCATCGAGAACTCGAGCTGCAAGAAATGGCGTTCAGAAAAAACCTATTTTAGACTTCATGATGATGCATTCAGTTTCTTAAGTTCGACATGTATAGATTCGAGGGTCGACTCCATACGAGTAAAATGAGGATTATAATTGGTCGCTTCAGTAAACTTGCTAAATTCTGTCTGTACTTGCGAAACATATGGCTCGAGCTTCTTTCCAATAAGTGGGAGATCAATAAGTGTCGATAGAACCCATCAGACGAGAGCTATAACTATCGCCGCTCAGACAAGAGCTCCGAATCCTCTCGCGACTCACGCAACAAAATTGGGCCAGAGCATTTTCCATGGAGATCTGATATACTCCATAAATTCATCAAGTCCTACTGCTCCGATAGCATCTACAAGTCATTCTATGGTATCTTGTTCTGACTGTGGAAGCTTATCTATTTGCTTGACTCGTCGTGTCTTCATATTCTTGAGCTCTGAGTGTTCTTTGACGCTTTTTTCCATATGGTAAAATTATCTCCTGAACATTGTAGTCAAAAGAATCGCTCGCGCAAACCTATTTGCAAAAGAGAGGTTTTTTCATACTATATGTCGGCTCGTCCCCGTAGTTTAGTGGAAGAACAAGGCACTCCTAAGGCTTAGACACAAGTTCGA
>JAVHOR010000041.1:0-3679 GCA_036170175.1 Patescibacteria group bacterium
TGATATTTTTAATAAGCTCATTTCCTCGAGCAGAAAAGAGATCTCGTTCGATGATCTTAAGATCTTTTCCAAAGCGTTCGAGCATCTTCATCGACTTATCGAGATAGCTTTCGATAATATCATAGAGAAGGAATGCAGGACTTATATGGCCATCTTTTTCGAGCCGTTCTTCATATCGATCATAGACCTTTTTCATCGTATTTGACTGATAATAGCGAAATGTGAGAAGATAGTCTTTTCCGATAAAAATATTGAGCTCATTATGAATATACCTCTCTGTATTGGGTTCAAATTTTGGAAAGTGAAGAACAAGAAAAAGATAATCATCATAAGTATCAATACGAGCATATTGATTCTCTTCGAGAATTGCTTCGTGATCAAGCTCATGAAAACCATGTGAGACTACAAGCGCCTCAATATCCTCGAGAGGGGGATTGATATAGTCATGCCACGGCCCAAGAGTTTTCTTGACAGCGAGTGGTTCTTTCGGGGATGTGATACGTTTTTTTACAGCCATTTTGAGAGTTTGGTTTCAAAAAAGGAAAATATGATGCTCTTTTGATTTTAGAAAGGTGAATTTATTTAGTTCTGGTGCCCAGAGCGGGACTTGAACCCGCAAGCTGTAAAGCAGAGGATTTTGAGACCTCCGTGTCTACCATTCCACCATCTGGGCAAATTATTCAGAAATCTATCATTCCACCATCTGGGCAAGCTCATGAATCTTATTGATTCATGACTTCAAGTCAAAGAGAAAATTTCTTTCATGAATACATTTTTTCCACTCGACTTTTCTCATATTTAGATATAATACCTTCCCTCAATTCAAAGCCCAAAATACTAAAAATTCTCTTTCATGAAATTTCAACTCGATAATCTTATTCTTGACTACGAATCCCTCGATCGTGAACTCGCTGATCCTGCTATTTATAGTGATCTCAAAAAACTCAAAGCCGTCAATCAGAAGAAAAAATCTCTCGAGAAAACAGTTATATTGTATCGTGAATACAAGACGATATATGAGAATTATGAAGAGGCAAAAACTTTGGTCGTGAACGAGAAAGATAGTGAAATGCTCGAGCTCATGAAAGAAGAAATTGCCAATCTCGAAAAGAGAATCCCAGAGCTTGAGGAAGCACTCAAGATAGCACTTCTTCCGACAGACCCAAATGATGAGAAAAATGTCATTCTCGAAATACGTGCTGGAGCTGGAGGTGATGAGGCTGGACTTTTCGCCCATGAGCTTGCTGAAGCATACAAAAATTTTGCGAAAGCAGAATGATTTTCCATCGAAGTCATGAGTGAGACATGGAATGATGCTGGAGGATATAAGGAGGTCATATTCAAGATTGATGGAGCTGGAGCCTATTCTCGATTCAAATTTGAATTCTGAGTTCATCGTGTTCAGCGGATACCAGCGACCGAGAAAAACGGGCGCGTTCATACATCTACGACGACAGTAGCTGTATTGCCAGAAGCAGAAGATGTCGATATTGATTTTCGTGAAGAAGATCTCGATATCATGGCATGTCGTGCAAGTGGAGCTGGAGGGCAGCATGTAAACAAGACGAATTCTGCAATTCGTGTCGTCCATCTTCCGTCAGGGCTCGCAGTCGAGTGTCAGGATGAACGATCCCAGCTTCAGAATAAAATCAAAGCAATATCAGTACTCAAGGCTCGCCTCTATGCCCAAGAAGAAGCAAAAAAAGCAAATCTTGAATGAGCTGCTCGACTTGCACAGGTAGGAACAGGAGATCGCAGCGAGAAGATTCGTACATATAACTTTCCACAAGATAGAATCACTGATCATCGAATCAATATGAACTTCTCGAACCTTCCTGTTATTATGACAGGAGATCTCGGTGCTATTATCGATGCACTTGCGATTGCTGACCAGACAGCAAAGCTTGAAGCTGCAGCTGGAAAATAGAAATATTTATAGAAAAGAACATTTTCTCTATTGGCAAGTATTTATTTCTTGGTCATAATCTATTTTTTTATATACTGAGACCGTTATTTTTTTATATACTTTTATGCTTAAATATTCTTTTCTTTTCATTGTTCCCATTTTTGTCTTTACCGCCTGTACTTCAGAAAAAGAAGTATCACCAGCAAATAGTTCATCTGGATATATTCAAGATCTTGAGAAAGCTTCTCCTAAGATCAAGACAACAAAAGAATTCGAATCCTGTATAAAGCCAAGTATCAATATGTGTCTTACCCAGGTGGCGAATCAGCTTGCTCGTGACCAAAAATCTGTCACTTTTTGTGATGAACTTTCTGATGTATCAAGCCGCGATGCATGCAAATATGGAGTTATCAGTATGCAGGCTACGGATATGAAGACTATCCAGCTCTGTGATAGCCTCAGTGATACCTATAAGAAGGAATGCCGTATTGGTATTCTGCAGTCAGAGGCTTTGAATTCCTCCAATGCAGAAAAATGTAATGCAATTCAGTGAGAGTATTCATCACTTTCATGAAGTACAGACAATCAGTGATCTGACAAAGTCGATCAATGTAAGGTAAATATTATTATCAAGAAAAAACCACTGAGTGAGAAAGATTGTGATATCCTCAAGAATGTCTCTATTAAGGGCATGTGTCAATCCCTTGTGAAGACCCAGATACAATCTCAGGAACTTCTCCCTAATACGATTCCTAAAGAATAATTAATCTTTTTTGGTTCTATGACTCTCATAAGAAAGTGTATTATCCCTGCTGCAGGATTTGGAACCCGTTTTCTACCAGCGACCAAAGCTCAACCAAAAGAAATGCTTCCTATCGTCGATAAGCCAGTAATCCAATATCTCGTGGAAGAGGCTGTTTCAGCAGGTATTACAGATATTATTATCGTCACTGGTCGATGAAAGAGATCGATCGAAGATCACTTCGATGTCTCATATGAGCTTGAGAAGACGCTTGTCGAGAAATGAAAAACGAAAGAACTTGCTGAAGTTGAGAAAGTATCGAACCTTGCTCGTATTGCCTATGTTCGTCAGCCTATTCCTCGCGGAGATGGGGATGCACTTCTTCGGGCAAGAGAACTTATTGGAGATGAGCCATGCCTAGTTTTATTTTGAGATGATCTTATTCGTGGTGACGTCTCATGAGCAAGTCAGCTCATAGAAGCATATGAGAAAAAAAGAGCTCCAATCATTGCACTTGAGCGGGTTGCCGATAAACGTGTTTCTTCCTACGGTATTATCGAATCTTCAAATCAGGACGGGAAGATTTATGCTGTCTCAAGATTTCTTGAGAAACCAAAACCAGAAGAGACTTCATCAAGACTTGGTGTTATTGGAAAATATATTATCACCCCAGAGGTTTTTCGCTATCTTGATATGAATGTCAGTGGTGCGAGTAAGGATGGCGAGATACGCCTTGCTGATGCCTTTGCTCGGATGCTTGTCGATAATCAGGAGATCTATGGACTTGAGATTGAGGGAGATCGATATGATACGGGAGATAAATTTGGATTTTTGAAGGCAACCATTGATTATGCTCTCGCACGAGAAGATCTCGGTCCGCAGCTTCTCGAATTTCTGAAGAAGAGAGTGGGAAGTGAGTCTTAATCCTCTCGGTTTCTGTCATTGCGACAAAGGAAGCAATCCAGCAATGAAGATGTTTTATTTCATGGACCGCTTCATACTCCGCGATGACAGATATAGGAAAGCCATCT
>JAVHOR010000042.1:0-3678 GCA_036170175.1 Patescibacteria group bacterium
AGAATCTTCTTCGAGGATCAAGCTCAAGTACAGGAATCAAGCTCACAGTCTATACTGGCTCAAACATTATCCCAGCACCATGAAAATGAAATAGTGAATATGATAGCGCGAAGGACTACAATATCATTAGCATCTGAGAACCAATACAGCTCGTCATACCAGATGGTATCACTCCCTGGAGTGATGTGAAATTCGAATTCCGAGTTCCTGTGGTAGGAAGTGGTGGTACAGGGGTTCTAGCTAGTGCCATGGGATCTTGATATATTATTTGGACTCTGGCTTCAAGTGGAGCTTCTCTCTTTGCAAGTGGAGAAACAAATACTTTCCAAGGAAATAAAATAAATATATTAAATAATACCATAGCTACATTTAAAGGAACCAGCAATTCCTGATCGGAAGTTCAGTTTGATTCATTTTATACCGATGCAAACTATCTCTGAGCTTCGTGAACAAAGTGTGCGAATTTCGCGTGTACTCTCAAGCTTTCTTTGATACGACCAGTACCCCTCGATGGTGGAAGAACTATAAATTTCCTCGAATATAGAATATCTGGACTCACTAAGCCAATACCATCGCAATACATGACAATCCACTCTGAATGATATGCGTATGGATTTCTCCGATCACGAGATATACAATTCCCTCAGATCACGACCAATACTGCGCTCGACTTTGCTGTACTTCAGTAATTTTTGAGTGTATCATTCTTCCCTTCTCAGTTGTCAATTATTCACTGTCAACTTTCAATTACTGTGCTCTCTCTTACTATTGATTCTCCATCTGATGCTGATCAACGAATAGATAAATTTATCAAAAAATATCTGAGCGAGGCTCCTCTCGGAGGAATTTATAAGTGGCTACGGACAGGAAAAATAAAAGTGAATCGAAAAAAAGTGGAACAAACCTATCGAATCGAAGAAGGTGATGTGATCGAAATATATCTCACAGATGAAGAAATTCGGTGATTCCAGAAAAAAATCCCTCCGCCCTTTGGGAACTGATCCTGAGAAAATAAGATAAAAGAATCCATTTCTGAAAAACTTTCTATTCTCTATGAAGATGGATGAATACTTATTCTCAATAAGCCACCTGGTATCAATGTCCATCCATGAGATCACAAGACTCTTGAGGTCTCTCTCATCGAACAAGTTCAAGACTATCTCGGGACCGCGCACAATACCCTCTCATGGAAGCCATCTCTCGTCCATAGGATCGATCGAGATACGAGCGGGGTCATCATGATCGCAAAAGAAAAAAAGATGCTCGAATCACTCCTCTCACTTCTTCAAAATGGAAAGATAGAAAAGATATATCACGCTATCGTGGTAGGAACTCCAGCGAAACCAAGAGATACGATACGAGCAAAGCTTCTTCGAAGAGAAGATGCTCAAGACGAATCAAAGGTGATTATCTCCGATCTTGGCCAGGAAGCCATTACTCATTATCGTACTCTTAGTACAAATATTCGCAATAAATACAGTCTTCTCGAATGTCGAATAGAAACTGGTCGTATGCATCAGATCCGTGTCCATCTCACGTCTATCGGAACTCCAGTCATTGGTGATAAAGCGTATGGAAATCGCTCGGAAAATAGCTTTGCCAGACGAGAATATGGTATATCTCGTCAGCTCCTTCATGCCTATTCTCTCTCATTCGAACACCCAAAGACTCATGAAGCCATACAAATAATCGCTCCTTATCAGGAAGATATGAAGAATCTCATAGATTACTAATTCTTTATAAACTCTCTCTGTCAATGCAAAACTCACTCCGGGTTTTGCATTTTTTTATTTGATATGATAGCATTTCTCTACAAGCAAAGTATCAGAAAACCAATACCATTCAAATTCACTCATACAAATGTATATACATACCGATCCTCTTCTCGAATATGAGAAGAAACACTCTCATCGATGAGTCTTCTCATCATTACTGAAGACACTTAGATTTCTCACGATATACTTCGCACTCTCTGGAGTTATATTTTCTGTCCTACTTGGAGTGCTCAACTATAGTGCGTATTCTTCACGTATCATGAACTGGGTGAATCCAGCTGCACTGATCGCAGCGCGAGATGAAGTCGCAAATATTCTCTCATCATCAAGTGTCGAGGTTCATGCTTCTGATGCCATTAATACTGAAACAAAGGAAGATCTCCAGACAATCACTGAAAAGATTCTCGCCT
Organism: Patescibacteria group bacterium; assembly: GCA_036170175.1. GTDB lineage: Bacteria > Patescibacteriota > Gracilibacteria > BD1-5 > UBA2023 > JAGOMW01. The sequence continues at coordinate 2,186 of JAVHOR010000042.1, forward strand.
CAGATCCAGAAATTATATATTCTCGAAATTATGGACCTCAAGGTCTTTTATCAAAAATTCCACAAACTTCACTCGAGGCAACCTTTGCTGTCACTCCATATGAGAATCGCGTTGTGATACCTCGAATCGGCAAGAATATCCCTCTCATAAGTGCCAATGTGGAATCCGGTGCAACTTTCGAGACAATGCATGAAGTCTTCATGGAAGAGCTCAAGAGATGAATCGTTCGCTATCCAGGAACTGCTGAGCCAGGAGAAGCAGGAAATGTATTTATATTCGGACACTCATCGAACTATCCATGGGTAAAAAGTGATTACAACGATGTATTCTCTCTTCTCGATACCCTCGAAAAATGAGATGAAATTACTATTTATTATTTTCAGAAAAAATACACATATCGTGTCACTGATCAAGTCACCGTAAAACCTGGAGATGTGAAAGCTCTCGAATCTCGAGATAAGACAAAGAAGGAGCTTTCACTCATGACGTGTTGGCCAGTCGGAACAACTCTCGAACGAATTATTGTCTTTGCAGAACTTGTAGAAAAATAAAATCTGTACGAGCTAAAGAGATATTGCTTTCAATACTTTTTTGTCTAATATTAGACCTTCTATGAATCTCACAACATTCCCTTACATTCTCGATAATCTTAATCTCTATAGTCCATCAATGCTCACTATCCTTCTGTGAATTATTATAGGAATATCTCTTTTTATTATGATAAGAATGCTTTTCCTATATGGCTATGGATTCTTTCTAATTCGGGAAGATGCTTCCAAGCTTGATGAGAGAAAGAAGACTCTTTGAGATCTCATTCTCATGAAAGACATTCAGACAGAGCTCGAGAAAGAAATCGAACAAGCAATGCTCAAAGCAACATTCCAAGGATAGAAATACTCAAGTAAAAACACGCTCATATATTAAAAATCTGAGCGTGTTTTTTTTATCCTACAGACTCCAAGGTTCTTATACAGATCGGAGAAACTATAAATAAGAAAAAGAACTCCTAGGGATTTGATCTCGGTCCCATGATAAGGAAATATATCAAGAAAGGCAATGACTGATGTGAGACCAAGTACGGAAATAAGACTCACCCCACAACAAGCAGCTCCTGTGATAACCGCACTCACAATTCCTGCGAGAATTCCAAGAAATCCTAATGGTCGCTCTGTGACTCATATCATACCAAAATGGAAAGACCTATAGAAAATCCCTGCAATAATAAGTGGTAAAAAAATAATCATAATCCAAGAAAGAATCATATCAAAGTATGCAAATGTATAACTTCGATAATTTGCGGCAACATAGTCGATAGCAGAATATGCATACCAAAGAAAAAATACGATAATCGTCGAAAGAAACCAAATAATAAAACTATTTGGATTTTTGAGAACTTTAGCAATATTTTTGAACATAAGATATATTGGATAACTGATAGTAAGTAATTAAAAAGTATCTTGGGAAATTATCCATTCACCATTTTTAATTATCAA
>JAVHOR010000043.1:0-3525 GCA_036170175.1 Patescibacteria group bacterium
CTCAAATTACCCGAAGGGATAAAAGAGAACAAAGTGCAAGCTCTGAAGCAAAAGCTGAAGCAAGTAAAGATGGTACAACTGCTCCAAATAGAGAAGATACTGAGCTCGAAGATATTCGTCGATGTGCTTTCGCATGAGCAGGACTCAATACTGACAACGCAAAATCAAATAGTCTTCTCGGCGCTGGATATAGCTTCAATAGTGCTGCCAATACCGAGAACGCTCAGAATTTCGTGAAGCCTCTTGGTGCACAGGAAGCAGAAACCTCACGCTATGTCGGCTGTCTCGAGCAATATATCACTGCAGGAAGAAAATCCTACTATGAATCCTTCTCGACCGATCTCACAGAAATTCAAGCATATACTGCAAGTATGGTAAATGAGATAGAGGAAATTCTCAATATTGGAACGCTTATGAAATCTAAACCGGAAAAATAAATGAAATATTCTTTCTTCTTTCTCATCTCGATATTTCTCTTCTCCCCTCTTACGATTTTTGCCGAAGGAGAATGATGTGCGATCGAGAAGTGACCACCGCCTCTCTTGACTGCATACATGAAGGAAGTTCAGCGTGTGACTAGCGAGATCCGATCACAAGCCAGCGCAAAAAATCAATGTAATGGAACCAATGGAAGCTTCTCAAATGAGAAAAGATTTGTCTCGCTTCTCGATCGTATCGACGCACAGAATCCAGTATTTCCAAGTCTTGTGGCTGACTTCCAGTACAATATTCTTCTCGTAGCGAATGGTGATGCTCGTGCTCCCGTGATCAATCAAGGAAAAGTAATACAAAACGGAGAAAAAAGTATTATTAATACAATGAAGTCTGTCTCGAGAGTATGTGCTCTCGATCTTTCCTACAATGGCGGAACATTCGAATCAGTACTCACGAACATGCTCGTGAAGAATAAAAGCATCGAAGCCTACTATAAAAATGTGGCTCTCGGAAATACAAGAAATGTAGATAATATTGATGCGGATCTCGCGGATGAGATAGCAGAATACTATGATCCTGGAATGACACAAAACTGTAAAAGTAATACGAGCATTGCTGATACCGCAGGGAAAATTCTCGAACGAATACAAAATCTCGGAAAGAAAACACAAAACAGCGATAAAAACTGGAAAGAAGCGATCGCACTTTTCCGTGGAACTTCGACACTCAGGAATTATAATGATATACAAAAAAGTCTCCTTAATAGAGAACTCTCTCGGCAATGACTCTCTCGGCGTGCCGTCGATCTCATGATCGGAAATCTCAGTTGTGTCCAGCAGAAAACATCACAAACTGATTCTATCGAAGACTGGGGAAAGGCGAGATCTGAATGTTTCAGTAATGTCGTGATCGGTGCTGAAAATCTGACGAACTGGATGAAGAAATCCATCATACAGGCGACAAATACAGACCAATATCTTGCTCGAGTTCTCCTCTATAGTAAGCGGAAAGATCAATCTTCCCAGGAAATGGCGAAGTTCTGGACAAAGATAAATGCTCTCGCAATAGAAGAAGATCAGACTACAAATGACAAAATGATGACTGACCTTGTCGATCTTCATGTTCGCCTTCTCGAGACCAATGATCTTCTCAAGAAGAAAATTCCAGATATGCAAGAAAATTGTCGAAAATGACAACCTGGAATTCCTTGCAGATAATAACCATATTTATTCTCTATTTGATTTTCTCAAGTACTTGATATACTTCACTCTAAGAGAAAATAATTCTCATAATTTCCCTAGATAGACACTATGAATTCTTCACATACTTCATCTCGACAATTTCTATGAATATTTGTATTTTCCTTTTTTCTTCTTTCTTTTTCTGTTTATGCTGCTATTGTATACCTTCCATGGTCTACAAATACATGAGCATCAATCAGGGAGATACAAGGAAATGGATTTGCTGTAAATAAAGGAACATCGAAAGAAATAACTGTATGGAGTGAATGTAAAAAAGTGACTGCTGGAAGTGTGAATGTATTTGTTCCGACACTGACAAACTCTGAATGGAATCAATTCAAGGCACATGCTGGAAGTGTAGGTGCAAGTATTGTGGCATGTTCTTGTTCTTGATCTACTCCTTGTGGATCACCAGGAAGTTGTTATGCGAAGTCATGATGTGACAATCAATGTTGATCATCAAAGGTAAACGACTGTGCATGAACATGTGGAGGAAGTGCAACAGATTACAATGGTGGTGCGGCAGGATGTGGAAGTCCGCGAAATATCTGTTTTCCATATTGTGAAGATCCAGTTTCTTGACTTTGTCATCCAAAATATTGTGATAATACTTGTGATTCAGGAAAGGTAAACGATTCTTGTGGAGTATGTGGTGGTGACGGATCGTCATGTGCCTGTGTACCAAATGGTTCCTGTAGTGCCAGTGCTCCTGCTTGTGGAGCAACGACGTATGGAACAGATAATTGTGGAGGTTCATGTTCAAGGACTGGACCAGCATGTGCAATTAATGGTTCATGTGGATGATCCGCCAATAACTGTAATGCTGGAAGTCCTTCTGGATATTCTGCTGGTTCTTGTGGAGGATCAAAAACATGGAATTGTCTCGGTTCAGGAGGCTGATCAAATGCAAGCTGTAGTATAGCAAATGCTGCCTGTGCAGTAAATTATTGTCAGTATAAAACACTCTGAACTGGAGATGTAGTCTATATCAGCTGACCAAGCACTACAATATGATCTAAAAGTTGTTCTTCATGTTTCTGGACAACTGTTACAAATGCAACGAATCTTTGATATCCTGCTTGTACCACTCCTACTTGTACATGGCAACAGATATCAACCAATTGTGAGACCTCATGGTCAGGAATTCCTTGACCACCATCAGCATCATCTTGCAACCAACTAAAAGCTGGAGATATAGTGATTTGAAGATGGTGATCAACAGCAGGCTGTCCATATACATCACAAGAGCTTGAATGTGTCTGTCAATAGATATCGCCTATGATTTAATATTCGTAGTTTCTCTATATCTCTACTATCATCGGACAATGGTCTGATCCGTATTGCTCACTGAGATAACCAATTTTTTGGATTTTCGAAAGAAGAGAATTCTCACACCAGAGAGCATCGATACGCCATCCGACATTTCGATCACGCGAACGAGTCACTACATCCCACCAAGAGTATACCTCTGATTTTGTAGGGTTTTGTTCTCGCCAGATATCATGCCATCCATCATTTACTCTTCAGTCGAGCCATGCACGCTCGAGTGGATGAAATCCTATTTTTCCATCATTTTCCTTCGGACGAGCAAGATCGATCACATGATGAGCACAATTGATATCTCCTCACCATATTACAGAATCCCCACGTTCCCGAAGAGAATCCATATATTTCGCAAATTCACTATAGAAGACAAGTTTCCCTTGCCATGCTTCTTCTGATTTTCCGCCATTTGGAAAATAAATACCAAACAAATGGAGAGTCTTATGATCCTGTCATTGCGACAGAGGAAGCAATCCATGCTCTGATCTTTTTTCAGAAACCTGGATCGCTTCATTCTTCGCGATGA
>JAVHOR010000044.1:0-16457 GCA_036170175.1 Patescibacteria group bacterium
GGACATAAAAAGGCACTTACAAAAAGTAAAGTGCCAGGATTCGGTAGATGTATTTTTTGTGACTGGATTGCTTCGTACCTCGCAATGACAGAGACAAAAGGTGTATTGGCAGAAACCATCGAGAAAGTAAAAAAAATGAGCGGTTCTACTTCCACGATGTGAGTTTCTGCCAAGATTCCCATTATCTCATTCTTTCCAACATATTATTAGCCAAAAAGAGCGGTGCGGTTGTAAAACCGCTCATACTTGGGCAAATATATATACAGGAAAAAACGGGAAATGAGAACAGAAAAATAAGAATCTTGGCGAAACCTATTCTATGAAATAGTCGTCATTTGGCAAAAACAAAAAATCCCCCATTTTCATGAGAGATTATGATTTTCTATTCTAGATTCCTGTACCGCAAGGGTATCACTCCATTTGATCGAAGACCTACGCAGGAATGGCGGAAACTATATATTCACCGTACCTCCTACTTTCTCACCTCATTAAATCCCAATCTCATCTCCAAAAATCATCGTAATTCCCGTACGAGGTCGTTTTTCACAAATATCTTCTGTTTCTCATTCAAAACCTCTCCGAGTCACTCGAGGATTCTATGACTTTTTGGAAGACTATCCAAGAAGAGGATGATATCTCTAAAATATTCTTTATAGTTTTTTGTTGTCAATTGTTCGAGGAGATCTTGATCAAAATCCACTCATTTTCTGAAGAAATAGTAGATATCGTAGATATCTCTATTCGCCAAAGATGCTCTGTTCGTCAGAGCAAACAGCTTGTTGGTAAATATAGATGATTCATCCATGACGAGCATACTGAGAGAGTGCCAATTCTCCTTGTGATAGGATCCTCTGATTCATCTTTTCGAAATCTCTATCTTGATATTGTGATCTATATCACCATAACTGAGGAGAGAAAAGAGCGTATTTCTCTTATTATAGACATTTTTTACTGTTCCGTATTTTCAGATAATTGTATTGATCTTCTCAAGAATGAGAGACTCATCTATTTCCCCAATGAGATCAAAATCCAAATCGGTAGAAAATCTATCAAGCCCATAAACAAAATAACAAGCTGTTCCTCACTTGAAAACCAAAGAAGTTCCAAGATCAAAGTCTCTATATATATCGACGAGTATATTCAGCATGATATTTCGGTGCTTTTCCTTATCCAATCTCGCTATAGTATCCATTCTTGGTATAGTTAGCATATAAAATATTCACTCTCCTTTCGAAGATTTTTGAATCATAGATTTTTACAAGTTCTTTTACCGCGATCCAATTGATGCCTTCGAGATTATCAAAAAAGTACTGTTTATAGAGATAGAGAGTATCAAGGAGAGCTCGTTCTCTTGATGCAATTGCGTACCCTTTTTCAGATATGATACCAGAAAAGTTTTCTCGTATTTTTTTCTTCAGTACTTTGAAGGATATTTTCTTACCATCAACATCTATCTCTTCTGTCTTGTATCCTACCACATAGATAGTTCCATCATGCTGAAAATTCATCCCATAAAATCAAAGTGCTGATTGCAGGCTGATATAGCTTGGTTTCTGTATCTTTGTTGCCATCTCAAATATATCATAATCTTTCCCCAGAGAATAGAGTCATCTTTTAATCTGATATAGGTATCCTCTCTTGGCATAATAAGCAATCTTTGCTGTTAATTTTTGTTTATCATTTCCGAAAAAGTATGCAAGATCACTATATGAAAAAACTGTACTTCCTGAAGTGGCAATTTGTACAAACTTATTTTTCATATACTATACATTAGATTTTATCATGGTTATAGTATACCAATAATAAAAATATTGCAATACTATTGTAAAAAAAACAAAAAATCTCCCATTTTCATGAGAGATTATTCTTTAGGATTGTATTATGCAACATTCACACTCCCCCCTACTTTCTCGATCATAGTGCGAGCACCGAGAGAGACTGAGTCAGCCATGAGTTCAATTTTTGAAGTGAGAGTACCGCGACCGAGAATCTTGAGAAGTTTTCCTTTCTCTCTGATCATACGGCGTTCGTAGAGAACAGCGTAGTCGATAGTCGTGATTCCTGAGTCAGCGATCTTCTGGATCTGATCAAGATTGATTGTGACAAATTCTTTTGGTGCATAGGCTGTGAATCCTCTCTTTTTCGGAGTGCGCATAAAAAGACGAGTCTGTCCTCCCTCGAATGTAGGATAACGTTTTCCTTTTCCTGTACGACAGTTCTGTCCGTTCATACCGCGTCCACATGTTCCTCCGAGACCGGAGCTCACACCACGAGCGACGCGACGTCAACGTGTTTGAGAACCGAGAGTTGGCTTGAGTGTAGTAAGAGTTGTCATAAAATGAGGGATTAGATTTTAGATTTTAGATCTTGGATTGGACTATTCCATTTCTGGAAACTACCATCTCATATCTAGTATCTGAGTGAATTATTCTGCTTTTTTCTTTGCTGGAGCTTTCTTTGCTGGAGCAGCTTTTACTACTTTTTCAGCTTTTACTTCTTTTGGAGTTGTTTTTGCCTCTGAAGCTTTTACTTCTTTTGGAGTTGGATCTTCTTTGCTTTCTACTACTGCCTTTTGAGATCAGAATTTTATCACAAGTGCTGTAGGCTTGAGTGCACTAAGTGCCTTGAGTGTGACACGAGCATTTGTGATTTTATTTGGAGCTCCATGTTGTTTTGCGATGACGTCTTTGACTCCAGATACTGCGAAAATCTTTCGTACTGCACCTCAAGCGATGATACCTGTACCTGGGTGAGCAGGAAGGATATGAAGTGATGATGCCTTATATTCTACTTGAACCTCATGAGAGATAGTTCCATTGACGATCTGAAATGTTACAAGATTCTTTTTTGCATCACGAATAGCTTTTTCGATAGCTACTTGGACTTCTCCAGCCTTTCCGACACCGAGTCCGATACGACCTTTTCCATCACCTATGACGAGAGAAGCACGGAATCGAATCTGACGACCTCCGGCAGTCACACGAGTCACTCGATCAATAGCAAGAAGTTCTTCTTTGAATTCTTTTTCTTCTTCACGCATACCATCACGGCGTGGTCCTCGAGGACGATCACCATGTTCCTTTCGAGCACCATCCCGAGGTGGACGACTTTGTGAAGGCGCCCCAGATTGCTCTTGAGGAGTTTCGAGAGTTTCAGGAGGAGTTTGAGTCTGGATATCTGACATAGAAAAAGAGTTATTAAGAAAATGGAATAAATCGTGATTAGAAAGCAAGACCAGCTTCACGAGCTCCTTCGGCAAGAGCCTTGACTCGACCGTGATAGAGGTATCCACCTCGATCAAAAATACATGCTGTGATTCATTTCTCGAGCATAGTTTTTGCTATAGTTGTTCCAACTTCTCGTGCTCGTTCTGATTTTGTTCCTTTTTTTGCTGCAATATCATGAGCGCTACAAAGGGTGACACCTGTAGTATCATCGATTGCTTGTACAGTGATGTGAGTATTACTTCGAAAGACGGAGAGACGAGGTTTCATGGCAGTTCACTCTATACGAGCCCTGACACGATTGGCCCTACGAAGACGATTTTTTACTTTGATAAGCATAGATAAGAAAATTTATAATTGACAATTTATAGTTAAGACTATTTTCCAGCTGTTTTACCAGCCTTTTTCCTGACATATTCACCCACATATCTGATACCCTTTCCTTTGTATGGCTCAGGCTTCTTGAGAGATCTGACATACGCTACAAAATATCCGAGAAGCTGTTTATCATGAGAACGGAGATGAATCTTATTCTTTTCTTCTTTATCGACCTCAATAGTAATACCTTCTGGGGCATCGACATTAACCTTGTGAGAAAATCCGATAGCAAGCTCAAGTTTTCGTGGTCATTTTACATCAAACTTGTATCCAACTCAGAGGATCTCGAGACTTTTCGTATATCCTTCCGAGACTCAGACTACCATATTCTGAAGCATTGCACGAGTAAGCCCCCAATAAGCACGCTCTTGTTTTGCTTCAGGGTTCTTTACTGACACAAGGAGTGTTTCTCCTTCTTTCTTTACAGATACTCATTCAAGAATGTTGAATGAGAGATTTCCTTTTGGTCATTTTATCTTTACCTCTGCAGAGGTGATCTCCACAGAAACTCCTGTAGGGAGCTTGACGGGTTGTTTTCCGATTCGAGACATAATGAGTAGAATTTAGGGATTAGGTATGGAAAGTGGAAGTATCCACCATTTCCAGCTTTATAATATTTAGAATACTTCACAGAGAAGCTCACCACCAACACCAAGAGTATGCGCTTCATATCCTGTGACAATTCCTTTCGGAGTTGAGAGGATAAGTATACCAACTCCATTTCGTGACTTCTTGATATCAGAAGAACGAACATAAATACGTTGTCCTGGGCGAGAGATGCGTCGAAAAGATGGAACATATTTTGTCTTACGAACATCCTGAAGAGTAATCGTAAATGTATGAGTCTCTTCAGAAAGTGTAAAGCTGACAATATGTCCATTCTTCTTGAGGATTCGAAGAATTTCTGCTTTAAGTTTTGAATATGGTGCCTCGATAGTCGAAAGACGAGCAAGGTAGCCATTTCGGATGCGAGTGAGGAGATCTGCGATAGGATCGATGATCATAAAAAGAGAAAAAACGGAAGTAAAAATTATTCTTTTGGACTATTACCAGCTTGACTTACGAACACCCATAAGTTCTCAGGCATTTGCTTTCTCACGGACACAGATTCGACAGAGATCGAATTTTCCAATATATCCATACGCACGTCCACAATGTGAACAACGATGATAGAGTCGAGTGGCAAATTTTGGATCCTTGCCATTTTCATGAGCACGAGATGCTACATTTTGAGCATTTCTACATTTATTGACGAGAGCTATTCGAGCCATAGAAAGAAATTTAGGTTTTAGGGAAGGGGAGATTACTTACTGAAGGGAAAATTGAGTTTCTCGAGAAGAGCCTTGGAATATGTAGGAGTACCTGACTTCATTTTGATCGTGACCTGAAGTCCATGTGACTTGACGACATCAAGCTGAGGAACTTCTGGGAATATAGTATGTTCTCGAATACCAAAGTTGAAGTTCCCTTCTTGGTCGAATCCACGAGCAGAAATACCACGAAAGTCACGAACTCGAGGAAGTACAATAGCAATAAGTTTCTCGAGAAAATTATACATACGATCTCCTCGGAGAGTTACTGTCATACCTACAGGCATACCTTCACGGAGCTTGAAGTTCGAAATAGCTACACGTGCGTGATTGATTCTTGGAAGCTGTCCAGAAATAAGAGCAAGATCATTCTTGAGACTTGAAAAATCTTTATTTCCAGAGGCAACGTATGTACCGATACCCATGTTGAGGACTATCTTTTCGATATGAGGAACCTGCATAGTATTATCTATACCGAGCTCTTTTGCAAGTGCTGGGAGAATTTTTTTGATGTATTGTTCTTTGAAAGTCATAGAAGAGAATTAAGGGCGTACTATAGAGTAAATAATACGATGAGATTTTTTAGAGAATATTTCCAGATTTCTTTGCGAACCGAACTTTTTTTCCATTTTCGATTTTGTATCCAATACGTGTTGGTTCTCCTGATTTTGGATCGAGAAGCATCACATTGGAAGAATTGATTGGTTTTTCAAAAGTAACTTTCTGTCCAGGAGTAGACCCTTGGCGCTTCATATGGCGAGTGACCATACCAACTCCTTCTACTACGATAGCATTATCTCCAGGTATTGCACGGAGAACTTTTGCTTTTTTTCCTTTATCTTTTCAGGAAATGACGATGACTTGATCATCTTTGTGAATTTTCATAGAGTGAATAGAGAGATTTTAGAGTTTTGGAAGAATGGATTGTATTTTGTCGAGACTATAATGAGAGCCTAGATAACATCTGGGGCAAGAGAAATAATCTTCTGATATCCTCTCGCTTTCAGTTCTCGGAATACAGGGCCAAAAATACGAGTTCCTTTTGGTTCGAGCTTATCATCGATAATAACACATGCATTATCATCAGAACGTACATAGGTTCCATCATCACGTCCTACCTCTTTTGAAGTACGAACAACGACTGCCTTGCAGACAGTTTTCTTCTTGATATTTCCATTTGGAAGAGCACGCTTCACAGAAACGACGATGATATCACCGACGCTCGCATAGCGACGCTTTGATCCTTTGAGGACTTTGATACAAAGTACTTCTTTAGCACCCGTATTATCCACGACGACAAGTCTGCTTTCTGCCTGAATCATAGAAAAGAAAATTATTTACTAGAGAGGGAAACGATAGAGTCTTCTACAAGAGCCCAACGCTTAAGACGAGAGAGAGGACGAGTCTCAGAAATAGTGACAGTGTCACCGAGTTTCGCAAGTCCTTTTTCATCATGAGCATAAAATTTTACAGAAGATTTATAGCGCTTTTGATACTTTGGATGCGTCTTATAAGTATCGACAGTGATGACGATAGTTTTTTGCATCTTAGTGCTTGTGACGACACCGGTCTTAGTACGCATAGGAAATTGAAGTAAGGGAATTAGATAGACGAATAAAGAGCTGTAGAAATCTGAGCAATGTTTCGGCGAGCGACACGAACGAGGTGAGGCTGCTTGAGTTCACCGACAGAGTGCTTCATGCGGAGTGAAAAGAGTTCTTTTCTTGCTGTTGTAAGTTCTTTTGAAAGTTCTACTGTATCGAGAGATTTGAAATCTTTCGTAACTTTTGATGTTTTTTTTGCCTTTACCATAAGAGAGAGAATTTAAGTGTGGATCAGGGAAATCTTAGAGGTCGTGTTTTGACATGAGAATTTTTGTCTTCACAGGAAGTTTGTGAGATGCAATCGTAAATGCTTCCCTAGCAATTTCTGGAGAGATATCTCCCATTTCAAAGAGAATACGTCCAGGTTTTACAGGGGCACGATACATTTCGACAGTTCCCTTACCACCACCCATTGGAGCTTCTGCAGCATGAGTTGTATATGGTTTGTCTGGGAATATGCGAATCCAGAGTTGGCCTCACTTCTTGAGAAAGCGGACGATAGCCTTTCGGGCACTCTCGATCTGTCGAGATGTAATGTAACCAGATTCGGTTGTCTTAAGCGCGTATTCACCAAATGATACGTCTGAACCACGAGTGGCAAGACCTTTGATAACACCACGTTGCGCCTTTCGATATTTTGTTCTGCTCGGTTGTAGCATGAGAAGAATCGTTAAGATTATAGATAAAAACTGGGAATTGCAAGTTTATTTTTTGAAAACATCACCCTTATAGATCCAGACCTTGAGTCCGATCGTTCCTGATGGAGTCTCTGCTCTTTCATAAGCGAATTCTACATCGGCACGAATCGTCTGACTTGGAATACTTCCATCCTTAAAGGTTTCACGACGAGCAATTTCTGCGCCGTTGAGACGACCACCAAGCTTGACCTTGATACCGAGTCCTCCTTTCTCCATAGTTTTTGCGATAGCATTCTTGATCACTCGACGGTATGGCATCTTCTTTTCGATCTGGCGAGCAATAGAATCAGCGACAATAGATGCTGAGAGTTCAGGTTTTTTGACTTCCTTCACCTCAAGAGTAAATGTGTACCCTGGAAATCTCTTCACGAGAATCTCCTTGAGATTATTTACATTGTCGTCATTTGTACCGAGAATGATCGCTGGTCGAGATGTGAAAAGTGTAATAGAAAGGAGACTATTCCCGTTATGATTCATGAATACATTCGCAAGTGGAAGATTCTTGAAGTGCTTCATGACGAGAGTACGGATAGCAACATCTTGTGCTGTATGGAGAGCATAATCGCTACGATCATAATATCCTGTAGTACGCCAAGTTTTGATATATCCGATTCGGAATGCAAGAGGTGAGACCTTGTGTCACATAGAAAAATAGAAGAAAAATTATTTTACAGAAAGAGTAAGAAAAACATGGGAAGTTCTCTTGAGAATGCGATGAGCGCGTCCACGAGAGATAGGGTTGATACGCTTATATACAAGACCTTGTGTCACATTTACGGATGCGATTACAAGCTCAGAAAGTGATTGGCTATCGTTGTGAGTTGCATTTGCTACTGCACTTGAAACAACCTTATGCATTATATCAGCTCCTTTTTTTGGCATAAATCGGAGCGTATCGAGTGCATCCTTTGCTGACATATTTCGAATAATGAATGCGATCACATTAAGTTTTTTTGGTGAGATGCGAACATTTTGTACAGAAGCTTTCATAAGAAAAGATTTTAGATTTTAGATTTTAGATTTCTAGACGGAGATGGTTCCATTTCTGGAATTTATTATCTCGAATCTTTGAATCTGTTATTTGTTTCCAGAATGTCCTTGGAATCGGCGAGTGAAAGAAAATTCTCCAAGCTTGTGTCATACCATATCTTCTGTGACAAAGACGGGGATATGTTGTTTTCCATTATGAACTCAGAATGTATGCCCGACAAATTCTGGAGCAATCATGCATGCTCGAGACCATGTCTTGATAACATTTTTTCTTCCACTTGCATTGAGTACCTCAATTTTTTTTGAGACACGAGGATCAATGTATGGTCATTTTTTAAGACTACGAGTCATAATAAGAGAAATTAAAGTTTAGATTGAATTAGCCTTGAAGTTTTCCAGCACGAGTACGAAGAACCCATCTGTCTGTATATTTTCGAGAACGAGTCTTGACACCGCGAGCGAGTTGTCCCCATGGAGTTTTTGGACCTTTTCTCTGACCGACTGATTGGTGACCTTCACCTCATCCATGTGGATGATCGACGGGATTCATAGAAGAACCGAGAACTGTAGGTCTTTTCCCCATCCAACGTGATCGTCCTGCCTTACCGATAGTTATCTGATTCCAATCGGAATTAGAGACAATTCCAATGGTAGCAAAACAATTCTTGTGGACAAGTCTGATCTCTCCGCTTGACATCTTGAGTTGTGTATATTCACCTTCTTGAGAGAGAACAAGTGCAGACGATCCAGCTGATCGAATAGCGGTTGCTCCCTGTCCGACAATCATTTCTACATTATGTACGAAAAGACCTGTAGGAATATTTCCGATTTCCATACGATTCCCTGGGATTGGTTTTGCCTGTCGTGCTGTAATGACCTCATCACCAACTTTTATCTCCGTATGAGCAAGAATATATCTTCTTTCTCCGTCCTTATAACAAACAAGAGCAATGAATGAAGAACGATACGGATCATATTCGACCGTCTCCACACGAGCAGCAATATCAATCTTATCGAAAATAAAATCTACAATACGATAGAGCTTCTTGTGTCCACCACCTTGATGACGGACTGAAATACGCCCAGCATGATTGCGACCCGCTTGATCTTTTTTATATGTTGTAAGTGGCTTGTATGGCTCATTGGTAGTGAGCTCTTCATACGTAAGCCCCGTCATAAAACGGCGAGATGGGGTGGTAGGCTTATACTTCTTGATTGGCATAGAGGGGAAAAATGAGAAATTATTTTAAAGCGTCAAAATTTACTATCTTCTGTCCATCATTGAGTGTTACCATAGCTTTCTTTTCTGAGTGTCTCTTTTGAGTAGCTCAAGCTTTTGTATTATGGAATTTCTCACGAGTCATAAGAATATTCACTTTACTGACTCCTACTCAATAGAGGGTTTTAAACGCATTTTTTATATCAATCTTTGTCGCACTTGGATCTACAAAACATGTGTATACACCACGTACCTCACCATCGGTAGACTTGTTGGTGACGATGAATCGTTTGATGACTGAGTAGAGAGAGTTCATAAGAAGAGATTTAGAGTTTTAGTTTTAGATGAAGATGGTTCCATTTCTGGAATTTGTCATCTCGAATCTGTTATTTTGTGAAGTGTTCGTAGAGGTGCTTGAGGGAAGCTTCTGTAAAAACGAGATCTTTGTATTTGAGAAGTGAGTGCGGATTGAGATATTCGACATTTACCACCTTAAGTTCTGGAATATTCCATGCTCCTGCAATCTGGTCTTTTTCTTCTCGAGTGATAGCAATGAGAGGTTTTTTTGCTTCCATAGTAGAGAGAAAAACCATCATTCCCTTTGTCTTTGCGACATCTTTCCCAAATGATTCAACAACTTTTACATTTTCTGCTGTTGCCTTTGTCGAGAGAAGAGAAAGAAGGGCGAGACGACGCTCTTGAGCATTCATACAGAGAGAAAAATTTCTCTCACTTCGAGGACCAAATACAACACCTCCACCACGACGCATTGGAGAACGCTTATCACCCATACGAGCATTTCCTGTTCCTTTTTGCTTGAAGAGTTTTCGTGTCGATCCAGCAACTTCACCGCGATGTTTTGTGTGTGCTATTGAGATACGCCCATTGGCCTGTTGGAGGACAAGGAGACGGTGCATAAGTCCAAGATTTGGAATGACTCCAAAGTGAGAATCTGCAAGGTCTATAGTACCTTTATTTTTTCCGTGAGTGTCGAAGAGAGGAGCTTTCATAAATGAAATTTTAGATTTTGAGAGTCAAAAAGGGGAATACCTATACGTTTTAGAAGAGAAGAGTAACAAGTGAGTTACGGGCGCCAGCGACTGGACCTTTTACTGCTATTACTCTGAGTTCTTTGTTTACGAGAATGAGTGGAACATCTTTGAGGGTGATACGATCAAGTCCCATATGTCCGTGCATTTTCTTTCCGAGTTTTGTACGACGAGGTTTGCGATTACCGATAGATCCAAGCGCTCGGTGGAATTTTGATCCGTGAGCAGCAGGACCTCCATGGAAGTTCCAACGCTTCATTGCACCCTGGAATCCCTTACCCTTAGAAATAGAGGCAATTTCAAGTGTCTCTATTCCCTCGAGAACATCGAGAGAAATCTCAGAACCTTTCTCAAGTGAAGCGAAAGCACCTGTAGCAGGAACCTCGCGAAGAGTCTCTTGCTTGCCATCTTGCATAGAAATGACGATAGCAGTGTAGCCATCATTCTCTATAGTCTTGACTTGAGCAACAGTGAGAGTGGGAACTTTGATAAGTGTGACAGGAGTGAATGCGCCATTATGAAGGACACGAGTCATTTCGAGTTTTTTTCCGATAATACCAGCCATGATAATGGAAAGATAGATATTAAAATGAGAGGTTGTCAGGAGGCATTCGGAATCGAATGGTTACCCGGCAACGTCACTATGAGTGGATCTGGCTTTCTTCGGGTGAAGGAAGGGAAGAGATATACAAAAGTGACGGGATTATATGAAAGAGTAAACGAATGTCAAAATATTTTTCGAAAAAGAGGTCCTGTGAGAAGAGGAAAGGAAGAATCAAATAAGAAAAATAAAAGCCGAACAAAAAATGTAGACGAGATTTGGAGAATCAGCAAGCTTCACTAGAATATACATCATGCATACAATACGACCAAAAAAATCCCTCGGACAAAACTTTCTCATTGACGAAGAAGCACTCTCTGACATTGCTCATTCTATGACTATTGCTGAGAAGCATATAGTAGAAATAGGTCCTGGATATGGTGCTCTCACGGAATATATTCTCTCTCATCATCCGCTCTCACTCGATCTTGTCGAACTCGACACAGATATGGTAAACCTTCTCGATGCACGATTCATGGGGAATGAAGAAGCCCCAAAGATACTTTGAGATGAGACTCATCTCGTAAAAACAACACCAATAACACTGCATCATCAGAATGTCCTCACTTTCATACCTTCTTATGAAGAATATTCTATGATTGCAAATATTCCTTATTATATCACGAGTCCGATTCTTTTTCATTTCTTGTATCCAGATTCTGAAGTCTGATACAATTCACCTCAAGAAATGGTCATCATGATGCAGGAAGAGGTCGGAAAAAAAATCCTCGCTGGAAGGGAAAAAAAAATTCATCATTCATTTCTCTCACTCGCCATGGAACAAGCCTGTGACAATATCGAAATTATTCGATATGTTGGGAGAGAATCATTTGATCCTGCACCGAAAGTCGACTCGATCGTACTGAAATTCTCTCTAGGGAAAAAACGCAATCATGAGAGAGAAAAAAAACTTCTCAATATTTGGAAAGTGGCTTTCACTCATCCTCGTAAGACGCTTCTCTCGAATCTAAGATGAAGCACTTATAATCTCGAAAATATACGATCAATCCTTATCAAGCTCTGATATGATGAGAAAGTACGAGCGGAAGCAATAAAAATAGAAGATTGGAAGGAACTTATAGAGAAATAATTACTATTTTGATTCATCCAATATATTTTCCATGCATATCATCCTGTTTCTGATCTCCAGATTTGATGAATTTTCTTCATTTCTTCATGAGAGCAGATATGCCATACTTCTTCATGAGTCGTCTTGATTTATTCATTGACCAACCGAGAGTCCATCAGATACGTCTATGTCCATACCAGGGATACTCTTCATGAATTACATCAAGTTTTTGTTTTTCATGGAGATCTCGTATATCCATCTGAGAACTCCGTCTGAGTGATGATCGAGCAATAGAGAATATACGAGCAAAAATACTGTATCCTACTCTATGTATGGCATGATTATGATTTTCCTCGTATACCTCTCTCACGAAGTCGGTCTTCTTCATCTTTTTTTTTCACTCGCTCAACTACAATGCTGAGTGATCAGATAATACTAATGAGGTCTTCTTTTTCTCTCTGAAGCTTGTGGATTTCAGTGAGATACGATGATGCTGATTTTCCTGTGTCATCTACTTCCTTCCCGAGCCAGCTATAGATAGTCGTTGTAGAAACACCAAATTCTCTAGCAATCTCTGCAATAGGACGATGATCCTCTTTTGCTTGCTTGAGAACCATTTGTCTAATACTGGGGTCAATCTTACGAAATGTTCATGGCATATAATATATGGTAATGAGAGATAAATAAGAATCTATGAATCTTTAACAGATTGTCGAATTTTTCTATAATTCGGTCGACACAAATATATGAAAAATCCTCCAATGAGTAGAGACTCATGTGGAGGATTTTATAGGAACCTGTCACATTGATCTTTCCTGGGATTTGTCGTGCCAGTTTCTCAAGACCTTTTCTTCCGATTCCTGTTTCTGATGCTTTGATGAGTCACTTTTGTGGGACGGAAAGTTCACTATACGTTGAAACTCCGCATACAGAAAAATGATGTTTGATATGTGGAAGAATATGCTCATTTTCCGGAGTATTGAGCTTCTCGTAAACTCTACGCGAGAGCATCTCTCCGGCACTTGCTCCACAGATAACGAACTCCTTACCCGTATCACGAGCAATGAGTTGTCGGAAGTAATCTACCACTTGGTCCGCGATACGGTCGAGTTCGTATGTTTCCTTCGGGTTATCAAAGTAGGTAAACGTAGCGTTATATTTCTGATTGAACGTATTCGAGAAATCAAGCATCCCATGAGGACCACGATGCATGATACCACCGAGCCAGATTACCTCTCTCTGTGGCTCTTTTCCTTTCTCGATAGAATCTTCTTTCTGGCGGGGAAGGAGACGAGTAATCTTATCAAGATGATTATTGGTCTTTCAAATTTCCTTATTTGGTTCATCAATTGCTGAGATAACTTGTGAATCCACGACTCCATCCCATTCTGGGATCTTTGGGAATGGGATATTTTGTATCTCATTTCAAGAATGTAGAGTATTAAGTGGCATATAAAATAATAGGATCTACTATAATAGATAGTAATCTAATTTAATGATTTAAGCAAATCCTTTATACTCTAGATTCTCACTCTACTTCCTCTGTACCATCTTATAGAATTCCAGTATATCACCTTCCATAATCTGTATATCTCACTTGAAGTTGATACCACAATCATTTCCCTCTTCGACTTCATTTACATCGAGTGGTCACATCTTGAGATTAGCAACCTCACCACTTCCGACTTTGTGTTCAGCGCGGATGACACGAACCTTGGCGCGATTCTCTATCTTTCCTGAAGTCACCTCCATACCGACAATCATCATAGAATTATTTTTTCCTGTGAAGAATATTGCTTTCACTTTAGATATTCCAAGCTCGAGTTCCTCATAGCGAATATCGATCATTCCAGTGATAATAGCTTCGATCTTTTCGATAATATGATAGATGACTTTCTTTTCGATAAATTCGATCTTCGAAGCAGAGAGTGCTTGTTTTGCTGCAGGATTGACTCCGACATTGTAGGCGATGAGAAGTGCTTGGGAAGTACCAGCCATCATGACGTCAGATTGATTAATATCTCCGACTGCTGAGTGGATAAATACGACTTGTGTCTCTGGAGTAGAAAGCTTCATAAGGGAGGCCTTGAGAGCCTCGAGTGATCCTCCAGTATCAGTCTTGAGGACAATCTTCAGTTGTTTCAGTGCTCCTGATTTGAGTCGACTCATCAGCATTCCGAGAGAAGCTCATTCGAATGCGTGGATAGATTTCTTATTTTTTGCGAGAGAAAATTCCTTTGCTCGAGTCGCAGTAAGCTCTGGGGTCGAGAGAACCTGAAGAATATCGCCTCCTTGGACAACATCAGAGAGTCCAGTAATCTGGACCGGTACTCATGGACCTGCTGATTCAATATTTTTTCATTTATAGTCCTTCAGTGTTCGGACCTTTCCATAGGCTCAAGCACAGACAATATTATCAGCTTTTCTAATTGTTCCTGTATTGATAAGGATAGTAGCAACTGATCCGAGCTTCTGGTCGAGATGTGCCTCGATGACAGTAGCGATCGCACCTCGATTTGGATTGGCTCGAAGTTCGAGAAGTTCTGCCTGAAGAATGATCATTTCGAGAAGATTCTCCATACCAAGTCCAGTATGAGCAGATACTGGTACGACGACTGTTGTACCACCCCAATCCTCTGGCTGAAGTCCTTGCTCAGCAAGTTGTCCCTTGATGAGATCGATATTCGCTCATGGCTTATCCATTTTATTGATGGCAATAATCATCGGAACTTCGGCAGCTTTCGCATGATTGATTGACTCTATTGTCTGGGGTTTCATTCATTCATCAGCTGCAATGACAATGACAGCAATATCTGTGAGCTTTGCTCCTCGTGCTCGCATAATCGAAAATGCTTCATGTCCAGGAGTATCGAGAAAAGTAATCTTTTCTCCATTTTTTTCTACCTGATATGCACCAATTTTCTGAGTGATACCTCCAGCTTCTCCAGATGCCACGGAAGCCTTGCGGATATAGTCGAGAATTGATGTTTTTCCATGATCGACATGCCCCATTACTGATATTATTGGTGAACGAGGAATAAGATGAGAACTATTTTCCTCTTTGATCATATCATCGATATTTCCATTCATGAGATCAGAGACAGAAGCATTTTCAGAAATCTCTTTTGTTATGATAATATCAAATGCTTCGCCGATAAGAAAACAAGTATCATAATCAATTGGTGCATTAAGATTCACAAGAACACCATTTTTCATAAGTTCTCAGATAACCTTTGCTACTGGAATACCAATCTTATCAGAGAATTCCTTCACAGAAATGACATCACCGACTGATACTTCTTGACCTGTATGATCGACAAGAATCTGATTCATATCTTCGAGTGACTTCTCTCTTTTCTTTGAGACTTTATGTCCACGACGAAATGACCCATCATCAGCCACTCATCCGACTGTCTTCACACTTCGTTTTTTCCCATCATCAACATAGTTCTTTCCTCATTTTCCTTTTCCACCCTTCTTTGCTGTTCCATCTTTTGATGGAGTTGCAAATCCTATATTACGCTGAAACATTGGCTTCGCATCATCACGAAGACGTTTTGGTCCAGCTGAATTCCTTGAGTCGAATGATCCATCTGTTCGTCTCTTTGGAACTTCATCAGGAAGCTTCATAACAGGACGATTCTCAAGAACTTTTACTTTGCTCTCTACTTTATTAAAGGATATTTTTGGGAATCCTGTTTTTTCTCTTGTTCCTCATTTATCTTTCTCCTCATTCCCTCTCATTACACTTCGCATAAGCCCAGAGCTTGCGTGTTCGCGTTCGACAAGACGAGCTTTCGGTTTTTCAGAAATCACTTCTTGAGAAATTCTTTCCCCTTCATCCTCTTTACTCGGGAAGATTTCTTCCGATTCTTTCGGTTTTTTTATCACTACCTTTAGTTTGAGCTTGAGTGGCTTCTTATCATCGGTACCAGATGTTCCTGTAGCTTTTACCTGAGAGTAGTAATCATCCTGATTGGCAGTGGGAGTCATGAAAAATGGGTTATATATGAGTGCCTTGAGTTCATAACTCTCTTGGCTTCCTACGAAGAAATTCTCGTATTTCAGACAATAAGAAATACGAGAGTTCGAAAGGAACTCATACGAAAATGTAGGGGGATATTATCGGAAATATGGAAAATGTCAAAAAGAAGGGCCTATATTCTAACACTCAAGACCAAGGAAAAGACTCAACCATTCTACTCCATACCAAGTATTTTGGTGAAAGAAGAAAAGTTGCGTTTCAGATTAGAATTTAAGGAACCAAAATTGATATACAGAAAACTTTAGTAAAAAATATGAGGAAATTTACAAA
>JAVHOR010000045.1:0-16322 GCA_036170175.1 Patescibacteria group bacterium
TTCATGATGCTGGTACTCATAGTGAAGATGGTGCAGATACCTCACATCTCACTATCGAGAAAAATGATCGCGTGACTATCACTGCTCAATGATACGACAAGAAAGGTGGTGAAGCTATCAAGGAAACCTATGTGCCAAACTATCCTCTTGTGATCGGATCAGGATCATTTATCCCTGGATTTGAGGAAAAACTCGAAGGAGCAAAAGTGGGTGATGAAGTGGATTTTGACATCACATTCCCAAAAGATTATCACTCTGATGAATTCAAGGGCCGAAAAGTATATTTTATTGCAAATATCGAGAAGATCGAGAAGCCACATACTCCAGAATTCAATGAAGAATTTATCGAGAGACTTCGTGGTGTGAAGACAGATATGGCTGGATTCCGTGAGATTCTCGGAAAAGAAATACTTGCGAGAAAAGAATCTAAGACAAGAAACAAAGATGAAGATACTTTGATGAGAGAAATTCTTTCAATATCAACTTTTGAGGTCGGACCAACACTTCTCCAAAATGAGATTGATCAAGTCTACAGCGAACATGCGAGCAACCTTGAGCAACAAGGACTCAATATAAAGCAATATCTTGAGCATTTGAAAAAGTCGGAAGAAGGATACAAGGATGAAGTTGTGAAGCCAGAGGCAGAACGTCGTCTCAAGGCTGAGCTTCTCCTTCGAAAAATCCGTGAAATCAAAGGAACTGAGGCGTCAGATGAAGAAGTAAAATCTGAAGTAGAAAAAGTCATTGCACAATACGGATCAGCAGAAGTCGTTGATCGTCTTCGTGCGAAGCTCGTAGCTGGTGACGCCTATTACGAAGATATAAAGTCTCGTGTCACCTACCGCAAGGTTGTCGACATGTTCTGGGAATAATGGTATATTAATAATCTAGTATCTGATAAGTCAACATATTCACCTGTTTTTCACCCTATGAGATTTGAAAAAGTGAGACTTTTTCGTATAATCCACCAGCTTTTACAAGCTCCATGAGCTTTTATTGGAATAATTGGAAAGATAAAAATCTTCCCTTCTAGACTATCAATTATCAATTATCAAGAATGCTTTCCTTTCTCCTCAAAATCTTCGGTGATCCAAGCCAGAAAAAACTCAAATCCTACGAAAAAGATCTCGAAATCATAAAAAAAATAGAAGTACGTCTTCATGAAGAGATCACGACTGTCGAGCAAATACAAGCAAAAACACACGAGTTCCAATCACGCTTCTCAGGTCTCGATATTGAGAATACTGAGGACCGACCAAAGATTCGTGAGATTCTCGAATCTATCAAACACGAAGCATTTGCACTTCATAGACGAGCATGTGAGCTTATCTACGGAAAGACTTTTGATCTTGGGAATGGACATACTATCGAATGGAATATGATTCCTTACGATGTACAGATTATCGGCGCACTCACTCTCCATGATGGAAATATCGCTGAGATGCGCACTGGTGAAGGAAAAACTCTCGTTGCAACTCTTCCTGCATATCTCAATGCTCTCATCTGAGTATGAGTCCATATCGTCACAGTCAATGATTATCTTGCTCGTCGTGATGCGACTGAAATGGGTATTATCTACGGCACTCTTGGCCTCACGACTGGCATGATCGTCCATGGTCAGAGCTTCGAAGAGAAACGAAATGCCTATAATTCAGATATTATCTACGCGACCAACAACGAACTTGGATTCGACTACCTTCGTGACAATATGGCAATCTCGGAAGCCCGTCAGGCTATGGGAAAACGCTGGTATGCAATCGTAGATGAAGTCGATTCGATTCTTGTCGATGAAGCGCGTACTCCACTTATTATTTCTGCGCCAGATAGTGAGCCGACTAGCAAATATGCTCGATTCGCGGCATTTGCACGGTCACTTAATGATAATATAGATTATAAGATCGATGAGAAACAGAAGACTGCAACCTTGACAGAAGAATGAATCTCAAAAGTCGAGAAATACTTGGGAGTGGAAAATATTTATGTAAGTCAGCATTTCAATGATCTTCATCATGTAGAAAATGCTCTCAAGGCAGCTGCAGTATACCTTCGTGACATTGACTATCTCGTACGAAATGACGAAGTTCTTATCATAGATGAACACAATGGTCGTGTCCTTCCCGGGCGTAGATATTCAGATGGTCTTCATCAAGCTATTGAGGCAAAAGAAACAGTCACTATTCAGCAAGAATCTCGCACTCTTGCTTCTATAACATTTCAGAATTACTTTCGACTCTATCAAAAACTCTCAGGAATGACCGGTACAGCGAAGACTGAGGAAGAGGAATTCTATAAGATATATCACCTCGAAGTTATCACTATCCCTACCAATAAGCCCATAAAGCGTATTGATCGTGGAGATATTCTTTTTCGAAGTGAAAAAGGAAAATTTACCTACCTTGTCAATCTTATCTCTGCCCTCCATAAGAAAGGTCAGCCAATCCTTGTCGGTACAGTATCTGTAGCAAAAAGCGAATATCTCTCTTCTCTTCTCGAGAAAGAAGGTGTTCCTCATCAGATTCTCAATGCAAAACAAGATGCTCGTGAAGCAGAGATTATTGCAAATGCTTGAACGTATGGAACAGTGACAATCGCAACAAATATGGCTGGACGTGGTACTGACATTAAGATAGATGATCGTACACGATCACTCACTGGTATCGTAAAACTCGAGTGAGCTGCTGGGCTTCAAGAATATCATCTTGGTGGACTTTTTGTCATCGGTACAGAGAAGCACGAGACTCGTCGAATAGATAATCAGCTTCGTGGACGTTCTGGACGCCAAGGTGATCCTGGCCTCTCTCAGTATATGCTCTCTCCTCAAGATGACATCATGCGTATTTTCGGTGGGAATAAGCTTTTCTCAATTCTAGCAAACTTCGAATCACATCCAGAATGAGATCCTCTCATCGAGAGTAAAATGCTGACAAAAAATATTACCACCATTCAGAAACAGGTGGAAGGGCGTAATTTTGATATACGCAAACATATCCTTGAGTATGATGATGTTCTCAATCATCATCGTCTTGCTATCTATTCTCGACGTACCCGGATCCTGAAGTGAATCGATATTCACAATGAGATTCTCGAGATGCTTCACAATGAGACTGAGCGTATCATTGATATAGCACAAGAAGGAGAATTGGAGTTTTCCCTTGAGTGAGCTGCTCGAATTGTATGAACGATTAATGAATTTGCAGAAGATGAGGTTATTAATACAAGTGCACTCTCAAATGCACTCTCATATGAAGAGGCGGAACAACGGGTTTTCTCTCTTCTTTCTGGGAAAATTGAAGCACTTAGGGATACCGGGACGGAAGAAGAATTTGCAGAATTCGAACGAAGACTCACCCTCGCAGCTATCGATGAACTCTGGATGAACCATATAGATAGCATGGCCCATCTTCGTGAAGAGGTAGCATTTGAATGATATGCACAGAAGAATCCTCTTATCGTCTATAAAGAACGTGCTTATGACAAGTTTGTCATTATGATACAGACAATAGGTCTTCGTGTAACAAAGGGTCTTCTCACAGCAAAACCAAGAGAGGCCATAGAAGAAGTCAACCTCGAAGAAACACTCCTCTCAAAATATGCGGAAAATGCTGTATTATGATTTGATGAATGAGCAAGACTCACTACTGGTCATACGTGACCAGTAGAATATACTGAGGATATAGCATCTGGGACTTCTCCAATTATAAAGATTGGTACTCCTATAAAACCTGAGTTTGCATGAGTCGGTCGTAATGATCTTTGCCCATGTGGAAGTTGAAAGAAATTCAAACAATGTCATGGGAAATAACACATTTCAAAATATCCACTATAACTAAATAATTTTACTTTAAATCACTTTATCATGAGTAACCAAAACGAAACATTCGAGACGCAGGAAATATGAGAAGGAAACAAAACCTTAAGAGAATTTATATCATTCTTTCGCGATCTTATTATTATTCTGCTTATTGTTCTCTTTGTACGATGATTCTTTATTACACCATTTCGTATCAATGGAAGCTCTATGGAGGAGAGTTATCATGACAAAGAATATATTATAGTAGATAAATTCTCTTATCTTGATCTCCCTGTAACCTATGAAACAACAACTGGCCAAGATGAAAATCTCTGGACGAAAATAAGTGAAACGGTATTGCAGAATATACCCATTCATATTGGTAATCCTGTCCGTGGTGATGTCGTTGTCATAACTCCTCATGTCGATAAGCAAAGAGAATATTATATCAAGAGAGTTATCGGTCTTCCTTGAGATATTATTCGATTTGAGGATGGAAATGTACTTATAAAAAAAATGGATTCTGAGAAATTCATTCAAATATCTGAAACTTATCTTTCTCTCGTAAATTCTGGTCAGACCCGTCTTCCAGATCATGTTGAAGCGAATCAATTTAGCATTCCAGATGGGTATTACTGGGTGATGGGAGACAATAGGAATAATTCAGCAGATTCACGCTCTTGCTTTCGAAACTGTATTGGAAGTGATATAATGGCACACTTTATAAAGAGGAAAGATATAGTATGAAAAGTACTACTCAATCTTTGATACTATAATATCTTCGGTGAATGATGACTAATTAGTTGACAAAGATGGACATGGACTCATCCTCCAAGATTCCTAGATCATCCACGAAATGCTCATTATCCAGAACTTGGCGAATAGAAGAATATGTTTTATCTTATAGATAAGCCCATAGGTATTTCCAGCTTTGATGTTATTCGGAAACTCAGAAGAATCTTGAATGTAAGGAAAATGGGGCATATTGGCACCCTGGACCCACTTGCAAGTGGGTGTCTTTTAATAGCCACAAAAGGAAGCACAAAGCTTATTCCACTCCTTGAGCATTCTAAGAAAGAATATATTTTTACAGTGAGACTTGATGGAAAGAGTAACTCTCTCGATCAATGAACTCCTATAGAGGATATTCCAACGGATAACTATAGAGAACGGTCTTCTGAAGAAATAAAAATCTTTCTTCTTTCCCAAACATCACAGGTACCTCCCCAATATAGCGCTCTTCATATAGATGGAACAAGGGCATATACTCTCGCAAGAAATGGAGAAATCTTCTCTCTAAAAGAACGAAAGATTCACATAGACGATGTGGAAATTATATCAATGAGCACATTCTCTATAGAAATACGGATGATTTTATCTTCATGAGGATATGTTCGATCATTTGCTCCTATCCTCTGAGAATTCTTCTGAGTCAGATGATGATATATAGAATCTCTTCGAAGAACTAAAATAATTACAAGTTATTGAGTTCTTTCTCTATGAGAATCGCGCTCACTGGAAAGTATTTCATCAATTCCCTATAGTATGATATTTCCGACTATTCCTACTTTTGAAATAACCCAGGAGGAATACAATGAATTGCTAAACGGAAAGTCTTTAGGAAAAATAGAAAGTATAAAGATAGAATTTAACGATAATGATAAAGTATTTCTTTCTTATTCCAGTGGAAGTTTTCTCTCCCTTTGTGAATATAGGGAAAATACCTACCATATTATACGTAATAACGTCTAAAAATAGGAGAAATTTACTATCTTCACAGAATCTTTACATATGAGATTTGCAATCGGATAAATAATGAATAATCTCACTCTCGATGATACGCACTTCACTCCTTCCCATCTATATTATATTTGCCATTGTTGGCACTTTCTTTGTATCAGGCATCACTTATGCAAATTCTGGGGAGATTGCAATGAATATAACTGGATCAACTCTCACTGGGTCAGAAAAGAAAGATACAAAAGAAGATGTCTCCAGTGAAGTATCAGACAATAAAGTGGAACAAGATAATCAGAAAATGGAAGAAGAAAATACCAAGAGAAACCTAAATCTATCATTTATAGAGCTATGAAAAACTATTGGGGCTAAAACTATTAAAAATCTTAATACACGCTATATTAAAGAATATCCGGATGTCTCTGACAGGAAAAAGGCGCTCGAAGCAACAAAAGCAATACTTGTCCTCAAGAGAAATAAGAAAACTGAGGGAACTCAGCTTAGTGAAACAGGGAAAATTATTATTGCTGCATTCCTTGATAATATGATTGATCTTCTCGACAAGAGGATAGAAGAACTCGGAAAATAGTTCTCCCATTGCAAAATGAGAGATTTTTTTATAATAGAAGAGTATTATTAATTTTTATGTATGAATTCTGAACTTTCTCTCTGGATTAAAAAGATATGTATTACAATAATTATCGGGATTTTCTGTTTTATAGCATATAGTATTCGAGATATTTTTTTCATTATTATAATCTCAGGATTCCTCACAATTATCATAAATCCTCTTATCAGTCTTTGAGAAAGACACAAAATATCTATATGGATTACACTTATTCTCCTTCTTATAATTATACTCCTCCTATGAAGTGTCGTTATTGGGACACTTATACCTATCATAGTTACTTATATTAGTGATACTATCGGTTCTGTCACAATATGGGCAAATACAGCTGAGAAAATTTATTTGGCTGAAGGAATACCCGGTTTCCATCTTCATCCCTATTTAGAAAAGATCATTCTTTTTCTTTTCAGATGAGATAATATAAATCATACTCTTGATATTATTAAGCAGAATGCTGGAAATATCCAGTCCTTTCTCACCAGCCAGATATCTTCCCTCACTTCTTGAGGAATCTCTATTGTGAGCCAAGTAGGGTGAATAATCTGAGAATGGGTTATCATTATCATATCGACATTCCTTATGCTCCTAGAACGAGGGGCAATAGGGAGCTATATACTCAAGATCATTCCTCCTGATATGCAATATTATATAGAGAATCACTATGCCCAAGTTCAGGCTATATTTACATCCTGGATGAAAGCAATGCTTATACTTTCGGCAAGTATCTTTGCTGTTACATATATTGGGCTTTTTATCTTAGAACTCTTTGGTATTTCGACAGAAAAGACTTTCACTCTTGCACTTATTGGTGGTATTATGGAATTTATTCCCTATGCGGGACCAATGCTTTCTTTTGTTCCGGCTGTCATTATCTGATTAGGGATATCTTGGCAAGCAGCTCTTGCTATTACCATACTCTATATTATGATCCAATTTATAGAAAATAATTGGCTCGTTCCTTATGTTATGAGCCGATCTCTTGATCTTTCTCCATTTTTTGTATTCATTATTATGTTGATAGGAGCAACTCTCGGGTGAATACTTGGAATAATACTTGCTTTACCGATAGCAGCCGTAGTACATATGACTATAGGAGAATATCAGAAGACTCTCATTATCAAAAAGAAGGCAGTATCTCAAAAGAAAACTAAATCATTACCTGTGATTCAATCTCCATAAGAATACGCTCAATAACCTTTCGGTCATTCCATGGAATAGATCATTGTTGTGTAACCTGTACGGTCTCAGCGCCTTTTCCAGCAACCAAAAGAATATCTCAAGATTGAAGTATCAGAAGCGCCGTACGTATAGCATCTTCTCTATCTGGAACAATCCAAAAATTATCACCTTCTCGCCGATCAATACCAACAGAAACATCGCGTATAATAGCAAGGGAATCTTCTGTATAAGTATCATCATCCGTGAGAATAATAATATCTGATAATATGTGGGTAATACGACCCATCTTCGGCCTCTTTGTTTTATCTCGATCACCTGTTGCTCAAAAAAGAGTAATAATTCGTTTTGTTCCATCAATCTTTCGTAGAGTCTCGAGAACATTCTTGAGGGAATCTTCTGTATGGGCATAATCGACAAATATCTTTGCTCACCGGCGATTTGGTACCTCTTCGAGCCGTCCTGGAATCCCGTTCACGGTCGCCATTGTCTGACAAATCATCTCAATATCAACTTTCTGAGAAATGAGAACAGCAGTTGCAGCAAGAATATTCATAGCATTGAACTCTCATTGGAGCTTCGATTGTATATGAAAAGTATTTGATGGCATTCGAACATCAAAACTCAATCAGGAAAGAGTACTCTGGAAATTTCCTGCGCGAATACTCGCATTGGCCGAGAATCCAAATGTATGCATAGCATCGACGACGATCTCTTTCGAGAGAAATCGTGAAGCATACTCATTATCGACATTTACCACTCCTACTTTCTTTACTTCTTTTTTGATACCATATTTGTAAAGGTTTTTGAAAAGAATAAGTTTTGTATCAACATAACTATCCATAGTCTTATGAAGATCAAGGTGATCTTGGGAAATATTTGTCATGACAGCAACATCATAATGAAGTCCATGAACTCGATGATAAAAGAGGGCATGACTCGATGTCTCCATCACGAGGTACTCACACCCAGCATTCCGGGCTCGAGTGATAAAATTCCAGACAGCAAATGGTGAAGGAGTTGTCATCTTCATAGTATTTTCTTCCTCTTTATCACCAATAATCGTATTGACTGTAGTGAACATTGCTACTTTTTTCCCAGCAGCAATAAGTCCACGAGCAATAAGATTTGATGTCGTTGTTTTTCCTTTTGTCCCCGTAATACCAATGACAATCATATCTTTTGCAGGATTTCCCGAAAGCCAGAATGCAATTACTCCACGTACATAATGATATGTTATACGGATGGGTGAATCAAGTGCTATATGTTTTCGGATTATGTTAATCATAATAAGTAAGTATGTTATAACTTGAATTTTAGCGAAAAATCACTACTATTCAAATAGAATTTTCTTTTCCTATTTACAACTTCCTGATTTATATATTTTTTAGTCACTATGGCGAAACTCCAGATAGAAACATGAGATGATAATGAAATTCTCCGCTCTGTATCAGATATGATATGAGCTCAAGAAGTCAAGAAATATCGATCTCTTGCAGAAGATATGATAAAACATATCAAAAATCCTGATAATGGCGGTGTAGGCCTTGCTGCTCCTCAAGTAGGAGTGAACAAGCGCCTTATCGTCGTCTCTCTTATGAAGACCTACGATGATGAGATATTTCGTACTATTGCCATGATCAATCCTGTCATCCTCGAACACTCGGAAGAAAAATGAAAAGATATAGAATGATGCCTCTCTGTTCCTTGAGAGAAAGGTGAAGTCGAACGATGGAGTTGGATCAAAGTAGCATTTCTCGATTCCGAAGGAAAGAAATATGCGCTTCGTCTCACTGATCTTGCTGCTCGTATCGTCCAGCATGAGATCGATCATCTCGATGGAATACTCTTTACTGATAAAGCAGAGAATATTACTTTCCAGGAAAACTAAATTCCCTTCTCTATATTTTGTAAAAGCACTCTTTTATCTCCAGGATAGCGAATATTTTCAAGATAACGGACAAGTGCTGCAAACATCTGGAACTTATCAAGTTTCTCAAAGAAGAAAGCATTTCCTTCGAATTTCATCGGATTAAATTCTATAAGATCTTTCTTGAATGAATTTTCCATAGGAACAATAGGTATAATCCCGTTTTTCATAAGATCAGCGAGAGAAATCTTTTCTGTAAGTATATCTGTGATAAAAGCATCAGCTCATTCTCTGGCAAGGTCATCAATATTTGATATAAGCTTCACTCCTATTGCCTCGCAAGCAAGGGTCATAAAGGATGCAATATCAGCATCTTCGATATATGAGAGTACAATTGATCGAATTGTTTTCGGAAATCCAAGTTTACGCAGAAGAAGTGCGCGTTTCTCTTCTTTCTGATTCTTGATATTAGTAGACATATGTGTATTGGTATAAGACTAAGAAAAGTCTATCATATTCCCTGGAAAAAAGCGAGAAAAGAAACTTGACGAGAATATTTTGAAGTTTCTTCATGAGAAAAAATTGGATTTTCCATGCTTTTTAGATATAAATCTCACCTATGAATAAAAGCTTTTGGAAAGATCTTGCAACCCTATGACCTATTTCAGCTCTTGCTCCTATGGATGGCTATACAGATAGTCCATATCGCCAAATTGTAAAGAAGATAGCACCTAAAACTGTTGTTTTTTCAGAATTCTATTCAGCAGATGGTATCGTCCATTCGAAAGAACTCCAGAAAAAGGCACTTACTCATAGCTCAAGTGAGTATCCGCTTATCATTCAGATCTTCGGAAAAGATCCTGAGAAATTCCGAGAAGCAGCAAAGATTATTGAATCCTATGGTATCACAGGTATTGATATCAACATGGGATGCCCCGCAAAAAAAGTCGTAAAAAGCTGACACGGATCATCTCTTATGATCAATCGTGATACAGCATACAGAATTGTAGAAGAAATGTCGAAGGCTGTAAAAATCCCTATTTCAGTAAAAACACGGCTCTGATGGGAAGACTACTCTCCGCTCATAGAATTTTGCCAATGACTCGAAAATGCATGAGCAAATCTTATAACTGTACATGGACGAACATACAAACAAGCATTTACTGGATCAGCAGATTTTACTGGTATTTATGAGCTCAAACAAAGCCTCAATATTCCTGTACTCTGTAATGGCGATGTCATAAGTTACGATGATTGAGTACAGAGAATTATACATCCAGAAAATAGAGAGCGGGACATGCCTGTCATTGAGAGGAACGCAATGACAAAACCAAAAGATCTTGATGGATTTATGATAGGACGGGCGAGTTTCGGTAATCCATGGTGCTTCATCTCTGGAGGATATGTTCCAACTCTTGGGGAGATTCTCGAAACTATGAGAGAACATGGAAATCTTCTCTGGCAATGGAAAGAACGAAAATGAATGATGGAAGCTCGCAAACATCTCGTCCAGTATCTTCATGGATTTCCATGAGTAAAAGACTATAGATCGAGCCTCGTACATGTAGAAAATCCTGAAGACATATATGCCGTGCTTGAGAAAATAAAGCAAGAGCATCCAAATCTTCTCGGAGAAAGAATATCGAGTTATAATCCTGAAAGTGCCATGAACATTTGGTGATGTGATACGGATTAATCTGGAAATATTGTATGGGGAAATACTCTCACTTTCTTAGTTAAAGTATTTCTTGCTATATATTTTTCGAGAAATGCTGATGGAACAAGCATACAATCAAATTTTTGAAGAAGTCTCCAAAAAAGCTTCAAATAGAAACATTTTACAAGAACGAGAGGATTCCTGGATTTTGAAATAAATTCTCAGAAAGAGAGGCTTGTAGGAATATCCTCTTCGCTAAATACCATTGATGGGTATGGTGTTATGAGTCCAAGATCATGATGTGTGAGATATTTCCTTGCCTGTGCATCAGAAATAGCAAGCATTCCAAAAAATCCAATATATCGGAGCGTACTGTGACACCATATGAGATCGGGTTGAAATTCTTGGATCTTCTTTCGAACACTCCACCACCGCCAAAATGCAAAGAAGGAACAAAAGAAAAGGATTTTTCGCTTAAGTGATGTGAGCGATTTCTTATATCCGTATACTTCCACTTCTTTTCAGAGTTTCTCAAGTTCAGATTTTAAAGAAATCACATACACCTCAGCTCATCCTACTTGAGAAATATAGTCATTCACAAGAAGAATCCTATGAGTATCTCTCGTAAGAAGATCAAGTTCATCCCTCCATGAATTATAAGAGAATTGTGAAATATTTATTTCATCAAGAATTGGAGGAATATCAAGAGATCATGAAAGGATTCTTTTGATTATATCTATGAATGATTGTACTGGATTCTCTTCATTCAAAGTGAGATCTTTATGAATAAAGGACACGAGGCCTCATTTTGCAAAACCGATAACCCCGAGGTTTTCTCTCTGAGATTCCAGTGCTGTAAGTCAGAATGTCTCAAGAAATCGAGATGGAACAATGGCTACATGAGATTTTTTTCGAAGGAGACGGATTTCCTCTTTTTCAAGATATCAATGAATGTGAACATTTGGGAAAGAGAGTTTCTCAAAGACAATCTTATATTCTCACTCACCGCAAATATCCCATTCTATAGAGCGGAAAAGTAGGGAATCTTGTGAAAGGATTTCAAGAGTGGAAAGAATAATATCAATTCCCTTCTCGGCAACCAGACGCCCAACGTATATAATACGAAGTGGATTATTTTGATCGTAGTGCATGATGAGACCCTAGGAAAAGTCCTATAAGGAAAAAAAGTGAGAGGGAAAGAAATGCTGACTCAAAAGTATGAAGAAAGAAATTCATCGTAAGGAGAGATATGAACATACCCGAGAGAAGAACATGTACCTTATAGAGTCTCCAGAGGATAATTCCCATAAGAAGAAGAAAGAGAATTCCTCAAAGAATTCCACCTTCGATAAACTGCTGAATATACCAACTCTCAGGAATATAGAATCGATCTAATTCTTCTATTTTCTGTCGATCTATTCATTCAAGATTTTGAGTATATCTATATGCTGGGCCAGCGCTTCATAGTCATTGACCAAAGGGATGTGCAATAGCTCTTTTTGCTCATTCTATCATTCGTTCTGAGTGTCACTGTGTGGAGCCTCCACGAGAAATGATTGTACCAAGGTTTCCAGAATACTGAATAAATATTCAACCAAGAATCAAACATACAAGAAGAAGAATTGCTATCATTTGAGAGCGATATGTTTTCCAAAGTTTTTTAAAAAGAAAGAAGAGAATAAATAATACTCACAGTATAAATCCTATTATAGCACTTCTCGAATATGTATAAAGAAGTGCTATAACGAAGACTCCAATACATCAACCGATCACAAAATACCATTGTTTCTTGAATCGAAGATAATATGCGAATACCCCTATATAGAGAAGAAGATATGCTCCCATAGTATTTGGTCCGTCAAATATTCACTGGAACCTTCGAACATTTGCACCATCAACTCCATGAAAAATAGGAACTGAAGAGCCAAATTGCCAATGAGAAGCATCTCCAGAATATCCAGCATAGAGAAGTAGATCTTCAGAAAAAGGCCATTTGAGGAGAAAGCTAAAGAAAAGAGCAATTCATCATGAAATGAGAAAGATTCTTAAATAATATGATATTGGTTTCTCAAGAAAAGAGACTCCATGAAAGAGGGTGAAAAAGGCTATAAGAAATTCAAAATCATATCTTCCACCATAGATGATTCCTTTAAGTCCTGTTGTGAAGAAGCTCACAAGGATAAGAACAACCATATATACTCCAATGAGGATATCATATTTTGTCCAAAATATTCGTTTCTTTCATGTTACATGAAAAAGGCAAAGAACAATAAGCATGGAAGCAATAAATATCTCCTTTAGATACGAAAATCATGGAATTCCAAACTTCTCCTGGAAAACTATAGAAAGAAATGTCGTAAATGGAAGGAGTATAAGGAGCGCACGGAATGCATACTCAAAAAAATACTTTTGTAAAACAGACATAAAAAATGAAAATGACTTGCTAAGAATAAGCATTTCTCTATAATACGCAAGCATTTATTTTTCAAAATATGTCTATAAGTCCTGACAAAGTTTCAAATCTTAAAAAGATACTGAGAAAACCTCATGTTAATAGTACCTGTATTGGCTGTAGTGCATGCGTGGCAATATCTGGAAATGTCTTTGAGCTTAATGATGAGTGACTCTCGTGCGTGAAACAATATGATATCTACGAAGGTCAGGATGTCGATGATTCTATTCTTGCCTGTCCTGTAAATGCTATAAGCTGGCAAAAGACTACTGAAAATGGAGAATATATAAATGGAATAGAAGAACACATTGATGTTCCTTCATAGGAAGAAAAACAAATTCAAAAAGAAGAGTTATACAACTCTTCTTTTTTTCATGAATTCATATCACGCTGAAGGTGATCGATATTCGATATATCGAGAAATATTAAGAAGAATCCCTACAGCAATCATAAGAGATATAAGAGATGATCCGCCATAGCTGACGAACGGAAGTGTCACTCCTGTGAGTGGTATGACATTCAGATTCACTCCAATGTTTATAAAAACCTGAATAAGGATAAGGGTGGAGAGTCCAAATGCTAAATATTTTCCAAATACATCCTTCACAGAACGTGCAATAAAATATCCACGATATACGATCGTAAGATATACGAGAAGTAGAATGAAAGTTCCTATAAATCAAAGCTCTTCGACAATCACTGAAAATACAAAGTCTCACTGTACTTCCGGAAGGTATCAAAACTTCTGTATTGACTTCCCTAAACCAAGTCAGAAAAACCCACCACTTCAGAGCGCTATAAGTCATTGTTTCATTTGATAATCCTTACCATCTATATTCGTCTTTGCAAAAAGTGTTTCATTTTTTAGAAAAAAGTTATCAATTCGTGTAGAAATATAATTGAACTTGCTTTTATTTTCTCATCATGAGCCAATTTTTCCGATACCATAAATACTGGCTACACCAACAAGACAGATTACTAAAAGGACTAAAAGATATCGTATATTTCAACCACCTACAAAATACAACGCTATCACGACTGGGGTAATAATGAGAATTGATCAAAAGTCTGGCTGTATAGCAAGAAGAAGGAAAAGAATACCCACAATAAAGAAATATGGAATAAATCCATCCTGAAAATCAGCAAGAAGAAACTTCTTCTTCTTCATAAAGAATGCGAGGAAAATGATAATACCAATCTTCGCAAATTCGACGGGCTGAAGCGAAGGAAGTCATGGAATATTGAGCCATCATCGAGCTCAATTGTATTCTACTCATACAAAAAGAACAACAATAAGCACCGAAAAAACCCATATAAGTATAGCCTTACTGTATTTTTCGAGCACAGTATATGAAAGTTTGGAAAAAAGAGTAAGCATAAAAATACCAATACAAACATGTATGATATTTTTACTGAGATAGAATGAATTATACGGCTCCGTAGCAAGTCCATCAGCTACCATCTTTGATGTCACCTTGAAAGATGGATAAACACTGACTGAACTAATCATGATCATTCAAAATATCACAAGCGCGATAACAATAAAAACAAGAGTTGTATCTATACTTTTTTTATACATAAAGTGGGTGAAAAAAATACCGAGAACTCTCGGTATTTTCTCTATTTAATGAGCTCGTCTTCGAAGAAGAAAATAAGTAAGAGGGAGAATAATAGCTATAAGAAGAAATGGATTCATACCAGTTAAAGGAAGTTCATTAGTAGGTACTGGTACATCTTTCTTTGGTATTTCTTGAGTCTTTGATTTCGTAGTTGAAGAGAGTGGTTTTACAGTGACGGCATTTGGATTGGTCGGCGCACTGAGAACAATTTGAGATTTCTTGAGAGGACTCGGAGTAGCAAAGTCTTTAATAGCAAGGGCGCCGTCAGTAATAGTAGACCCTGATATTCCTACCGCTGCAATAGCTGTGACACTATATGAATTTGCTTCAACAAGCTCATCATCAAGAGTGACATCGACTGCTTCAGGAGCATCAGTGACTCAAGTAATGCTTCCTATTCGAAGATTACTATTATCTGTTTGTTTCGTAATTTTAAGTGTGATTGACTCTATATCGACTGCTTCCGTAAATACCACACGAATATGTTTATCATCCATGACTTTCACTGTGCTAAGCGAAAGATCTGCTCCAGATGAGACAACTAATGTATCAGTCGGAGTAAATTCTCCAGTAGCTGCCCATCATACATAGGATGAGAGTAGAATGCATAAAAATGCTGGAAAAACAATATACTTCATACTTGATAAATAAAAAAAATAGGTACACTCTAGATAAGATAATAAAAAAATGTTATGAAAAGGCAATTATTCCGATCGAAATATGGCTTTACATTGTTCGAATTAATGATTGTAATGACAATATTTGGTATCTTTGTCATGGCGACAAGCATGTTTGACTGGAGGCCACAGAATGATATGGAAAGATCAGACCGTATGGTAGTATCCATATCCAGTACGCTCCGCACAGAAGTACAAAATGTGACTATAGGAAAGATGCCAAGACATAATGGGCTCATCTCGACAAAAACAATTCTCACGATCTGAACATGAGGACTTTATACGAGCTATTCATGAACTACAGGAGAGATAGGAAGTGGTGCTTTCATAAATCCTTATTTTGATGGTGATACAAAATATATAATCAAGAATGTAACATGGACATGAAGTAATACGGTATGAAGTATATCATGAACAGGACAGATAATCATAGAACCGACTGGTATTTCTTTCAGCGGTGCTGGAATCACATGATCTGGCTTTACGCTTGTAGAGATTCGCGTCGGATATGATAATCCTGATCAAAATATTCACACTCGAAAAATCACTTTTGATCGTCGCACCGGAAAAATCTCTGAGACAAAATATTAGTTTCTACCGTCCTAGTATACCAAATTTTCTATAGTTCAATCCAATATCTTCTCGACTTCTTTCCTTCAAATTCTGTATATCGCTCGAATATTCCATTGTTCTTCTCGATTGTTTTCTGAGAAGCA
>JAVHOR010000046.1:0-3451 GCA_036170175.1 Patescibacteria group bacterium
AGGATCAGACACCCCTGTTACTGTGAAGTGTGCAAATCTTGTTTCCTTTTTATAATTACCACTATTTTTGTTAACAACGGTAACATCATAAGTTCCTGGAATAACTTGCGTTGGAACAAGATTGCAATATCCAGCATCTGGACAAATTTTATCAAAAGAGTGAACTTTTCTAATAGTAGCAGGAACAATAAATTCAACTTGATTCTTTCCTGTTTTATAAACTTTTGAAATTAATACATCACCAAAATAAATATCATTACCCCCAATACCTTTTGTAGTACAATATGGCCCCGCAATGCTATCCTGACAAGATTCTCCATTGCTATCAACAAATCCAGGGCCGGTAATTATTACCTTTGTCCCTATAGGTCCAGATATTGGGGAAATTGATACGAAGGTTGGAGCTGTTGCTCAGAAAGTGGTAAAAATTAATAGTATTATACAAATGATACCAAACACTAAGAGAGACTGTTTAATAATTTGGGAATATGTTATCATAGAGGGAAATATTTTACTAAATATAATAGAAACAAATAGAATTTTACTTACTTCTCTTCGTATCTAAAGCTCTCATTTTGTTCCGTCTTTTTTATAGTGATAATCTTTTCTCTCACTTTCGTAAAGCTTTCGAAAAAGCGTAAAATGAGCTCTATTCCTGGAACATGAGTCGAGAGATCCTCTCTGGCAAAGACGAGAATATGAATGATAGGAAAAATGAGCATAAGAATCATCGGATGTGTATACGCTCTCTGATAGAAGAAAATATATGTGTATATGAGTGTGATGATAAGCCCTGCGAGAATAAGTCGTCTATAGGGAGCATATTTCTCGATGAAGAGAGAGGGAATTGTGAAGATATTCCAAAATGGAATTCCGATAAGTCATG
Source organism: Patescibacteria group bacterium (assembly GCA_036170175.1). Classification (GTDB taxonomy): domain Bacteria; phylum Patescibacteriota; class Gracilibacteria; order BD1-5; family UBA2023; genus JAGOMW01. Next base: position 887 of record JAVHOR010000046.1, read on the forward strand.
GTGGCATGAAGTATGGTGATTCACTTTTTATTGAGACAAGAGGATCACATTCTTCTTCATAAAATTGTTGATAGCTTTTTTCTTTCGGCTTACCAAAACTCACGCGGAAGAATTCAGTAATACTCCGTACACTACTCATGATATGAGCTTCGAGCGATCTGTAGCTCGGGATCTTTTCGAGAATATCCCATGAGAGAAATCGATCATAGACAAAGAGATAAACTCATACAGTCACAAAGAAAAGAATATATGTGATTATAAGAATGAATGGAAGGATACCTTCGCTCGATCAAAGAAAAAGTGAAAATAAAAAAAGGAATGCGAAAGCAGAGCCGAGAATGCGTGCCCGTACCATGAGTGGACGATCTCCAGAAATATGACTAATGAAGATTCCAAGAAATGGTATCATGCTCCCAAGAATACGAATTTTCTCTTCTTCTGTCTCTATATTGGTCGAATGTGCATGAAAAATATCAGGAACTTCGAGATTCCTTCATTCATTGATAGTTTCTCAGAGATAGGCCTTGTAGGCTCAAGAGAGAAGGAGGAGTACACAAGAAAATACAAGTACCGAAAGAACGATAGTCTGGACATTGATCGTGAGAAGAGAAAAATTCAGAAATCCTCGTAAGAAATAATAGTAGAAGAGAAAGATAAGGAGCGACAATCCTATAATGATGCTTGCTTTTTTAGAATGTCATCTGACGTATGGATTTGCGAGTGGAGTATCCTTTCTGGCCAGAAGAAAGATAGGCCCAAGAAAGAAGTAGCTAATCATCGCATTGATACGTGTCTGTTCATCCATAAGAGAAAATAGAGAGTATGCCTTTATTGTACACGAATCATAGATTTCATGCAAAAAACTTATATTGCCACTTCTTTTTTTCTATTTCTAAGGAGGATATACGATCCTACAGTTCCTCCATAGATCGATCAGAAAACGAAGACAAGCAGGGAAAATTCTTCCCAATAATTCAGTGAAATAACTTCTCGAAGAAACTCTGTTCATGCTATACTGAGAATGAGCGCAACTATGAGAACGAGGGTGAATGAAGCTTTCTTCCGAAGTGGAAGTATATCTCGTACTTGATGTGTCGTCAGGATGAGGAGAATAATCTGTGAGAGAAGGGTAATCCACGCTGATCCTATGAAGGAATATTTTGGAATGATGATGATATTTCCGATGATATTTATAAGAGCAACCACAGCATTGATAGTGAGCATTTTTGCTTGCTGTCCTCGGGCGATCATGATATAAGTCGAAAGTGATGAGATAAAGTAGATGAGAAATATCCATGTGACGATCTGCATAGCATCACTGCTTGTATAGAGTGAGAGAGAATTCTTGAGATACTCTTCTCATGCGATGAGATGAAGGATCTCTCGATGAAATGTGAAGAGTGCGCCAGAAATTCCAACACCAAAAAATACAAGAAGCTGATACCCACGAAGAGTTATTTTTTCAATAGTTTCGCGATCATTTTTTACGAGGGCTCATGTCAGTACTGGAAGGAGACTATTCAAGAATATCGTTCCATACATCATCCCAACTTCGACGATCTTCATCGGTACAGAATAGAGTGCTATCGAGATGTCTGCCTGATCGCGAGGCTCGAGAACAGAGAGGAGTATCACATCTACCTTGAAGAATATAACTCCAAGAAAAAGCGCGACACCATACGGAAGGGAAGCACGGATAATATGACGAATATATTCACTATCCCACTGGAATCGTATATGGATAAATTTTCGACTATAGAAATACGTCAGTCCCGTCATGAGTATATTTCCGAGAAGTCCCGCAATACAGACGAGAATGATCTTCTCATCGCTTGGAATATCAGAAAATATCACTCCAGTCGAAAGTGCTATGATGATGAGAAATGTGAGAAGCTTGCCGAGAGTATTGGATACGAGAGAGAACTCAGTACGGAGAATCGCCTGAAGATAGCTCATGAGTGAGCTCTGAACGAGTCAGAAGAATGTGAAGACTGCGACTACTCCGATCGCAATAAGTGTCGATCCATCATCGTATCCTGGGAGAAAGAATGCAATTGCAATGGAAAGAAAAATGATTCCTATGCCCATGAGTGTTCGAAGAGTGAGGATAGTATTCGCCATTTTCTCACGCTTCTTCTCGTCATCCGTTCCTGATATTTCTCGCACCGTGATCGTATAGAGTCCGAGATCGGCAATCACTGCGAATATAGAGAGATAGTTGTATATCTTCGAGTAGATCCCATAGTCGCGAATATCGAGATACCTCGTGAGAAATCCGATAAGCCCGATAGAGATGATAGCAGTAATGAGCTTGCTTCCTATCTGCGCAAGCGTGTTGGTATATATCTTTTTCGTAGGCATGGAAGAGAGTATAGAGAAAAGAGAAAGAGAGTCAAAAAGAGAAGAATTTCTCTTTTGAGAAAAGCAAAGAGTGGATATAATCAGGGAAAATTCAAAATATGCAATCAATCCAATCCTATCTTACAAGAATCCAATCTTCTCTCACTTCTGGTCACGCGACCGAGCATACCTATCGTCCTGAGCTTCGGGACCTATTCGCAGAGC
>JAVHOR010000047.1:0-15919 GCA_036170175.1 Patescibacteria group bacterium
CGTGAGCTCGCCAGCGGTATGTGTTCGGTGCATAAAAAGAAAGGGTTAAGAGTGAATTAACTAATATTTATTGGAGTAGAGAATTTATTTTTTCGACAAAATTTTCTATCGGATATGCCCCAAGAATAATATCGTACTTAAAAGTTTTATTATTAATAATCAGAATTCATGGGGTTCCTTCCAGATTATATTTCTGAGCCTCTTTTGTTTCTAGATCAAATTGATCCATGATAACAGGATCTTTTATACAAGTATTAAATTTTGAAACTGAAATTCTTTGTTTTCTAAGAAATATTGGAATACGAGTAACTGAATATAATTTCCTGGTACTCAATCTCAATACTTCATTATAAAATTTAATATATGAATTATCTCATCCTAATCTTTTTATACAAAGTGCGCTCAGTGCTTTTCTTTCCGTTTCAAAATGATTTACCCCTCGATTATTTTTAAAGATATAATTTACATTATTCCCATACTTTTCTTTTATTTTTTTCCATAACTGAATCTCATTGTGAAGCATAATACAAAATGGACACTCCATATCAGAATACTCTACAAGTGTAATGGTTGCTCATGTAGATCATTCGCTGACTGCACCTGAAAGAATAGTAGATATCTCTGACTGACTAATATTCTGTACTTCCGCATGAACAGAAGGAAAAATGATAAATCCAAAAAGGAGAACAAAAAGCAGGATGGTACTTTCTTTTATAAGTATAGTAGTCTGTCCAATATATGATGCCGTGAGTTCGCCAGCGGTATGTGTTCGGTGCATAGTATAAAAGGGTTAAAATAGAAATATTAATGCTGAATAGATGTAAATTTCATGTATACAAGTGGTTGTTCTTCTACTCAACATGAGGCCGCCATAGATGACCCATATTGAAAAACTGTTTGAACTTTCCCTTCTGTATCTCGAATAAGTTTTGAGCATCCCCTACAATCAGTAAGACTTCAGCATTCCTCAAGTCATAATGGTTGGAGTTGAGTATTGTGAGAGAGCTCAGAAAATCAGATAGTAAGATCCTGATAATTTCATTGCTTTGCTTGGGCAAGTGTATCAACCGAAGGTCATATATTCATAAATTAAAAGTTAAGAAATATTTATCCAATATCTTCTTGCCTTAACGCCATTCCTTTCAGTATATTTTTCGAGAACTCATCCATTTGCTTCTATTACTTTTGCAGAAGCAATATTATCATCATCACAGGATATGAAAACTCTATTAAAACCGAGGTTCCTTGTTTCATCGAGTAAAAGTCATAATCATTTTTTTGCCTGTCATTTCCCTCTTTCGCTTGGTCGGATACCATATCCGATATGTCAGCCGGAAATAGCATCATCCCAAAAATTCAAATTATGTCGAAATATAAAAAATCCCACAATTTTTTCCGTCTCATCATCTCGAAGAAAAAATACTGAGCTCTTTGGGAACTGGTTTTCCTTATCATCAGAATTTTTGATTCGAGCTTGTATGTCGAGGAATTTCTCATAATTCTCTTGGAAAAAAATCCTTGGAGTTTTTCTTCCAACCTTCCATTCTTCCATAATTTCTTTCCATTGTTCTTTGTGCGAGATGTTTGGTTCAATAAGTTGAAGCATTTTACTTCTGTTTATTCTTAAAAAATAATTGTTCTAGGAATGAGTCTGTTTCCTTTCTTGATTTTAAACGTACTATCTTGTCTTCATAACCCTTTATTGCATCTTCGATATCTTGCCTTTCCTTACGTTTCCACATCACTTTCAGATAATCCAACTCTAACTTTTCAATACAACCCTCTGCCATTTCAGGTCGTGTCCTACCACGATGTTGCCACCATCTAGTCAATCCACCCAAGACAGATTGAAGGCCAGAATAGTCCAGATACAACACGATGTCTGCCTGTTCCAATCGAACCCTTGCGGCAGGATGTATGTATCATTCTATAATCCATCTATCTTTTTTCACGATTTCTTCCAATTTCTGTTCTACTATTTTCTCATCAACTTCAATCCAATTCTTTGCCCATACCAACTCATCATAGTGAGTGATTGGTATTTTATAAAAATCGGATAATTTCCTTGCCAGAGTTGATTTTCCTGTTGCACTAATGCCGATGATAAGGATTCTATTCATCTTATTTTCTATTAATAATTATCTCCGATACCTCCATATTTTTCGGAAGTTTTATTTAGGTTTGAATAGGAAAAGTAAATTGAATCGAGTTTTCTCATATTTGTCTTTTCTCTTTTAAGTTCATTTGTTAAATCCCGAAACAATTGTAAATAAAGACTTAGAGGATGATTTTTAATTATATAATCTATTTTTTTGATTTACTTCACTCAAAAAAATAAATATTGGCAACTTTATCATACTTGATAATTCACTTTGCAGATAAAACTCTCCAATCCATCACTGGGAAAGTTTCTGGAAAGAACATTGCTAACATTGCACTTAGGAATGAATATGCAAATCATTTTATCTTTGTTTTTGGGTTTTCAATCAAACAAAAAAGGTCCTTTATTAGTTGTTCTTCCGTAAGTTCTTTAGACTTATATTCCTGTATCTTTTTAAAATAATGTTCGAGTTTTTTCTCAATATCTTCTATTGATTCAGAAAATACAGCAGATCATCATTTAAAATTCTTAACAAGCAATAATTCATAAAACGATAGGTTCTTTACGGAACGAAGATGTCTGCCATATTCTTCAAATAATATATTGGACTTATTCCATCTTTTCTGGAGTTTTTCTTGATTATTCTTACTAGACATAAATTTGATATAAAAAGCACACAAAATAAATTTCATGCGCTTCGGTTCGTTTTATCGAAAGGTGCCACCGAGGCTCGTACTTGATGTATTATTTTAACGAAGTTTCTCGACTTCGAGAGGTTCTAGTCTATTCTGTCATAATGACGGAATATTTCTTCCTCCAGCATTGCAGGCGTTGGCTGCTCGATTGCTTTTGATATATCTATATTATGAAAATACTTGTTGAAGTCAAAAAAATCTTCCGCAGAAGCGGAAGATTTTTCTTTATTGTACTGCCATTGGCATCTTCTCAATAAGAATTTCTCTTGGAGGTTTAATCTCTGGAACTGTGAAGGTAAGAGTAGAAAGAGGATTCGCAGGATTCGAAAGACTCCACGAGCGCACTCCTCACTCAGCTATCGTATAGGCAGTATCACCAACATAGACAGAACGAGTAATAAAGTCATTCGAATAATTCCATATTTGATTTGCGAAGTAAGTCTCGACCGTCGATCCTGCATAGCAATATGGCGGAACATAGGTATTTGATGGTGGACAATAATCGCTTCCATCGATGAGTTTCTGACATGTTGGCTTTGTCGTATTCATATATTGGGCACAATCAGCTTTCCATGCTTTTTCTATATCTGTAGAGAGATCCACATGGCTCATACGAAATTTCTCGATAATAGATCCTGGTGTAATACTAACTCCAATAAGTCACTGAAATGCAGATTTTGAACGATATGGATCATTTGGATCTTTTGCACTTATCATAAGCGTTGCAGGAAGGAGGAGAAGATTCTTTTCTTTATAATAAACAAATGCTCGTGGATTCGAGAGAACTTCAGATGAAGATCCTGCATCACCAAGAGTGAGTGAAGCTTCCCTCTTTGGATTTTTTATATCGGCGACATTGTAGAGATCAATCTTGAGTCCTCCATTCTGAGTACCTCACCACTTATTCGTGATAGTATCATAGCCAAGGCCGATAAGTCGATCATTGTCATACGGATGAAGATATGTCGAATATCCTGGCATCTTGAGCTCACCAAGGATTTTTGGATTCTTGGAATCTGCAAGATCGATGACAAAAAGTGGATCAATCTGCTGGAAGGTCACAAGATAGAGTCGATTCCCGATAAATCTGGCTGATTGGAAATTTTCTCCTGGAGCGATTCATGAGAGTGATCCTGTTATTTTTCATGAAGGATCAATAATCGAAAGATTGGTTGCATTTTTATTATTTCCAGATAACCAGCTATAGCTCTGTGTTACAATACGGAAATTTCCTTTTGCATCTTCATCCATAGAGTATTGATTCATCGGATTTCCTATGACCTCAGTTGTATTCTTATAGAGTGCCTTCCCATTCTGAAGGGAAAAACGATGAACAAGTGTCGAAGACGAGCTATAGTATGTCGGCGCAAAACATTGAGCATTTGGAGGACAGGTATTTGTCGCGTTTTTGGTAATATTGGATACGAGATAGAGTCCTGTAGCACTCATATGGATCTGGTTCACTGCACCAAAAACAAGAGAAGATTCTATTTTTGCGTTTGTCTTGGTAATATCGAGAGAACCGATTGTCGTAAAGACTGGCGTCATAGCAACTGTTTTGAGAGTTTTTGTATCTGGGAGGACAACAGAAAGATCCTGACACTGAGAGACTGAAGATCGGATAGAAGTGATATACTTTCCTCTCCATATTGGATTTGGAAGACTATCTCGTATTTCTGGAACAATATTTTTGAGAGAAAAGTTCATATCAAAAGCCTTTACGAGTTCTGTGTTTCTATTTTTCGAATTCTCATATTTCGTCATATAGTATGGAGCGATACGAAAATCAGACTGCGTGAGGAAATAGAGACGACCATCAACAAGACGAGAATCATGAAGATATCCGTCGATTGTATGAAAATGTGAGAGGGTCGGCTTGGATGGAGTCGAAATATTATAGACCTGGACAAGGGTCTTGGTCTGTGGATTGTACCAGCGAGAATTCCAATAAGGTTGTAAATTTGCATAAGTAGAAGCGAGCACCACGAGACGGCTTCATTCGAGATACATATTTATTCCAGATATATCCTTCGGAAGTGTTATGGTCGAAAGATGCGTGAGATTCGCTGTCGATACGACCTCGATAGTATTCGCTGTCGCTCGATATGTATAGATATTTTTCCCGTCTGTCTTGACTATATCAGATTCATCGACACCTGCCACTTGTGTATTGGTAGTAGATACTGAGGATGTTGGTGTCGCAACTCAAGCGACAGAAGAAGATTTCTCATTCGTCGCCATAGGTGCTACAAGGGCATCCCGAGCATAGAGAACAGGATATGGAGTCCAGTATTGATCAGCATATGATGAGAGAAGAGTCTCAAGTGTCGTACGAGCATCTGCACAATTCGAAAAAGTACGAAGACTAAATGATGGTGAAGACGCAGCCTGTACTCAAGGAAGAGTAGCAATTATGAGGAAGATTCAGGTGAGAAGTCGGAGTTTCATAATATGAAAAGTAAAGAAATACAAAAATAAGGACGCGGGCAAAGAAAAAAGGTGACAGAATACTTGTATTTTCTTGAGTCTTACTCGCCAAATATATGAACAATATATGTATTTTTTCCGAATATTCCATAACCAATACCTACTTTTTTCCACTGTGGATTGAGCATATTATGACGATGACTTCCTGATTCTTCGAGTCCATCTTGGAGGGCAAGATCAGATATATCTCCATAGGCTATATTTTCACCCAGTGCTGTGCTTATTGTGATTCATTGCTTTTTCGCAAATCCATCGATATAGTTCCCATCAGGATCACGGTGTGCCTGATATTTCCTCGCGATCATATCATCGACCTTCGCCTGTGCGAGACGAGAAAGTGTATCATCAATAGTGAGAAGACCTCGATCTTGTGTCAGTCGAAGTGTATTGATTCGTGTAGCAATCGATGATTTTACTGTATCTTTATTTCTACGAATAGTCGTGATCTGTACTTCAGTAAGTGGCTGGATTATCGACCAGACATTCCCCCGAGTGAATGGTGTATTGATATAGGCAAGCCCATCTTCTGCTACAACTTCTACAAAATAATTCCCTGGAGTACGAGCCTCGAAAGGAATATTTATTCTTTTCCCAGGAATGAGATTTCCTGCTTCATCGACAAGATTTTTTGGAAAGTGGTATTCTTCAGCATCTCCATTGGGGAAAGTGATATAGTATGTATCTCGAATCCGTGGACTCTGTGGAACCAAGAAAGAAAAACTTGCTCATTTTACTGTACTTCTAAACTTTATTTTTCCCATTCCCTTCGATTCATGGACACGATCAAGAATCACTGATCCAGAGAAAAATGAATCTACACGAGCACTTCGATCAAGTGAAGATGCTGTGGAAAGCTTATATCCACTCATATTTACTTGAGCTTTCCCAAGAGAGAGTCAGGAAGTATCAAAAACAAGAGAAGTCCCTGAAATTTTCCATATCTTTCCGTCTTGGGTGAGAAGAAGCTCCGCCCAAGTATTTGCAGGAAGGAAAATTGATGGAAGAGCTCATATCATCGAGATTCGAGGAGAAATTCGAGAAAGAAGAGATGGAAGATCTGGATACACAAGAGTAGACCTATCTATCAGTTCGAGAGTGGAAAACTTATCCGTATTGAAGCTATTTCCACTAGCAATGATAAATGTATATTGCCCTGTACTTCTTGGAAGAGAGAAGGATGTCCGAAATTTCCCAGAAGTATCAACAGGAATAAGTGTATTCTGATGTTCTCATGATTCATCATTTCGAGCAATATAGAGAAGAGCATATTTCTTTCCATCAGTCACATGCCCCCTTATCTCGATATCATCTCCAGCAAAAAGAACAGTCGGAACCTCTGAATCAAGAACGATACCAAGATGAGAAAATGTATCCGCTGAAAAAAATCACTTCGCACTCGCTGGAGCCCAGCCAATAGGCGTGACCGATATATCAGCAATTCGTCAGAACGTGAGGGAACCAAGGACACGAAACGCCTCCCTGGAAAGATCGATAATATTTGGATATTTCGTACAATTCGGACGATCATTCGCCTTTACTACAATGCCCTTTCCTCATTTTGAGACATAGAGATATTGTCCAAGATCCACACCACAGACAGCAGCTGAATATGTATTCTGAGAAAAACGATCACCATTCGATGTCGAACTACCATCGAAACTATCCGAATAGAAAGTCGCTTCTTTTGTCACTGTATCAGCAAAGAGATTCTCTGTACTAATAAGAAAGAGGCTGAGTAGGAGGAGAGCCATCCTCGAGTGGAGATTCGAAAAAAACATACCCACATGGTATGTTTTTCTTGATTTTTTGCAATCCTAAGTCAATGAAGAAGGAGTGAAGAAAGATAGTTCAAAATAATTCTCTATATCTCTCCTGTAGAAATAGTCGTATCTTCTCATTCTTCTTCCACCTCACTCTTATCTACTACAGTTGCGCTCGTGAATGCATCTTTTTTATTTTTAAGCTTGGCAAGGATGACTCATTGAGTTGTGCGACCTGTAATGCGAATATCCGCAAGAGGTACGCGGACTGTCTGTCAGTCCTTCGAAATAAGTATGACTGAGCCATCTTTTTTCTGATCAACAGTCAATATAAACGCCCCTATTACTTGTCATGTTTTTTCTGTTGTTGCACCGACTTTTACTCCTGATCATCATCTTCCCTGTTCTCTATAATCTTCAAGAGCTGATATTTTTCCCATACCATTCTCACCGACAGTGAATACATACTTCACATCCTTACCAGCGACACATCCTTCGATAAGTGAATCTCCTTTTGCTATCTTCATTCCACGAACTCCTGCAGCTGCGCGTCACATCACACGGACATCAGTCTCAGGAAACTGTATCGCTTTTCATCCACGAGATACCATGAGAATATTATCAGTTCCATCAGTCACTCGTACCCACCGAAGAGTATCTCGATCATGTGGCTTCATGACAATAAGTCCACTCGCACGAATATTTATGATTTCACTCATATCAATTCTTTTTACGACACCAAGTGCTGAGATAAGGAAGAGGTGCTTCCCCGTCGTACCAGTAAGATCGATAATCGCGGAGATGCTCTCATCTTTTGCAAGAGCAAGAGACTGGACAATCGGTTGTCATTTTGCCGTTCGTTGCATTTCAGGAATCTCATATGCTGGAATTCGGAAGACTCGACCAGTATTTGTGAAGAAAAGAAGTGTATTATGATTCTTTGTCGAAAGAATAGATGCGATCTCGTCCTCATCCTTCACTGCTGTCGTAATTCCCTTTCATCATCTTCTTTGAGCACGGAAACTTGAAGCTTTCACTCGTTTGATATAACCATTTTTTGAAAATGTGACGACGACATCTTCATTTGGTATTGTATCAGTCGGATTGAATTCTCCTATAGCTCAGGCATGCACTTCAGTGCGACGAGCATCTCCATATTTATCCTTGATCTCAGAAAGCTCATCGATGATGATCTGCTTCACACGAACTGGATTTGCAAGAATATCTTTGAGATCTGCAATGAGGATATGCTTTTCTGCAAGTTCATCTTCGATCTTTTGTCGCTCAAGACCAGCAAGTTTCTGGAGTTGCATTTCGAGGATTGCTGTTGCCTGTTTTTCTGATAATGCGAATCTCTGCATCAAGGCACCATGTGCGTCTTCTTTTGTCTTTGACTCCTTGATCGTCTTGATTACTGCATCAATATTATCAAGAGCTATTTTGAGTCCTTCGAGAATATGTGCACGAGCTTCCGCAATAGAGAGATCATAGCGAGTCCGTCTCACAATCACCTCATCTCGATGAGCAATAAATTCTATAAGTATTTCCTTAAGATTGAAAAGGCGTGGCTGAAGTCCTCGTCCTGTCAAAGCAATCATATTGAATGAGAAACTTGTCTGAAGACTTGTAAGCTTGTAGATTTGATTGAGTACCTTCTTCGCAAATGCATCGCGCTTAAGCTCGATGACAACTCTGACTCCATCCTTGTTGGATTCATCCCTGATTTCTGCAATCCCAATAATAATCTTCCCTATCACAAGATCTGCAAGTTTTTCTACAAAATCCTTCTTATTCATCTGATATGGAACTTCTGATATGATAATAGCATCACGACCATTCTTCATTTCTTCGATATTTGCTCGTCCACGAAGTACGACGGAGCCTCTTCATCTTGAATATCCTTCTAAGATATCTTTTCTATTGTAGATAATTCCTCCTGTCGGAAAATCAGGACCCTGGATAAACTGCATCAAATCCTCAATAGTAATATCTTCTACTGCCGTGTGTTTGAGAATATAATGAAGTGCGTCAATAAGCTCCCCAAGATTATGTGGAGGAATATTTGTTGCCATACCGACGGCAATTCCCATAACTCCATTCAAGAGAAGATTTGGAATACGGGCAGGAAGGACAGTCGGCTCTTGTGTAGACGCATCATAGTTGTCTCTCCAGTCAACTGTTTCTTTATCAATATCAGAAAGCATTGCTTCACCAAGTCGAGCCATTTTTACTTCTGTGTATCGCATTGCTGCAGCACTATCTCCATCCATTGATCCGAAATTCCCTTGTCCATCGACAAGTGGATAACGAAGTGAGAAGTCCTGTGCCATACGGACCATTGCCTCATATACAGAGGAATCTCCATGTGGATGATATTTACCAAGAACATCTCCGACGACACGAGCTGATTTTCTGTGTTTTCCTGTGGCTCGAACTCATCATTCATACATAGCATAGAGTACACGACGATGTACTGGCTTGAGTCCATCACGGACATCAGGAAGAGCTCGAGAGACAATGACGCTCATTGCATAATCAAGATAACATGTCTCCATTTCATCGACAATATTACGATCCTGATCACCCTCATAAGTGATTCCTTGCATAATACTATCTCCTCGTGGAATATTCTCTGGTTCTCGGTTTTCTGATTCTGGAGTCTCTGGAAGAAGCGTATCGGACATAGAAAATAATGATAAAAAATACCCCTACAGTATAGAGAAAAGTAGGGGGAAATCAATACGTTTTTGCGCTTATTTATCTTATAAGTTGGTAAAATCAACACCATTTGTAGATGGTGATTCTATAGTAAAAGTCGAGCTACTTGCACCACCACCAAAAATGCTATTTGCAATTTCTTTGATAGTACGAAAAATAACATCAGGGCCAAGATATTGTTTCATATTTTCAAGCCCCATAAATTCTACAATCTTCGGTGCAATAAAGAGTGCTATGACTATTACTATAAGTCAGATAACAGAATATCGTATACTATTGATTGCGGGTTTTACTTTCTCATCCTTTCATCCTGAGAGAATAAGCATAACGCCTCACCAGACAATAAACAAGACTGCACACATAATAGCAACGAGAACGACGATAGCGACTCCTGTCGTGATCATATTTCAAGCAGTGTAGTTACTACTGACATCAGCAAGAGATGTGGCAGCATTTGTGTTTGGAATAGTAAAAGCGAAATCCATAAGAGAAAGGTTAGAGGTCTGAGAATCAAGTTGGGAGATCTTGGGGGCTTCCACTCGGGACGAGAATATCATTTGTACCAGCGGAGCTTCCAAAAACTTGAGATGAGAGATCCTTTATTGTCTGGAAAATCCGCGTTGGTCGAATGTCATCAGCAAAAGGAAGACTAAAGAGATCAAGAGTTTTCGGTGCAACAAAGATAATAACAACAAGAGTAAAAAGGCCAATAAGAGCGTGACGGATATGATTAACTGCTGGCTTTATCTTTTCTTCAGTACCTCCTGAGGTGATGAGAAGAAATCATCCCCATATACTGTAGAGTATGGCAATCACTCAGGAAAAAAGTATTACAAGAGCAATAGTTACTCGAAGTATATCTTCAGGTGAGAATTCTTGGAAAGGATTCATAAATAAAATACTCTAATAAGATAAAAGAATCTTAGAGAAAAAACAAAAAAAGTAAAGTAATTCTTAAAAAGATACAAAAAAACCAACTATTCTGTTGGCTTATCTTCTATAAGACGAAGATTCACTCGATTTCCTGATTTTGATCCAAATACTCGCAATACTGTACGAATTGCATCGACCGTCTTTCATCATCTTCCTATGATAGAGCCCATATCACTTGGGTCAACCTTGAGAGAGAGAAGAGTACCGAGCTCATCGTGTTTCTCTTCTATCTCGATAAGATAAGGATTCTGTACGAGAGATTCGACGATGAGACGAAGAAATACTTGAGCTTCCATGAGAGAAAAAACAAAAGAATAAATACAGAACTTATGAAAAAGATATTTATTTCTTTGCTATAATCTTTGCGAGAGTCTCCGAATATTGTGCACCATTTTTTATATAGCTTTCAGCAAGAGCGGTATCCATATCAAGGGCTTTTGTGTGGGGATCATACGATCCAAGAATCTTAATAAAACCATGTTTTGCACTCTGACGATGTTCAGAGAGGACTACGCGATATTTTACGACATGCTTGCGACCGACACGAGAAAGGCGAATCTTTAACATAGTTGTTAATTTTTAATTATAAATTATTTATTGAGATGGTGCCCAGGACGGGGATCGAACCCGTACTCCAAGAAGGAAGAGGATTTTAAGTCCTCCGTGTCTACCATTCCACCACCCGGGCATGGGTTGAGTGGCTAGCAACTAGTAGAACTAGTAGAACTAGTACTCTAGAGAATTCCTTTCTTCTTCAGAGTTCTTATAACTTTTGCTGAGAGGCGGAGTCTAAGAGAAAGTCCAGTAATAGGGTCCTTAATATTTCTCCAGAAAAGATTCACATAAAACTTTCGTTTTGTATGACGGCAAGAGTGAGAGACTTTATTCCCGACTGATGTTCTTTTTCCTGTGAGCTGACAAACGCGTGACATAAAATGAGAGATTAGATTTTAGATTATTGTTCTGTCATTGCGAGGTACGAAGCAATCCATTCTCTGTATTCAGAAACCTGGATCGCCATGCTGCGTTCACTTCGCTCGCGATGACGGGAAAGGGGGCTACATTACCTTGATTTCAACTCCGACTCATGCAGGAATATTGATTCCCTGAAGAAGCTCAAGAGTTTTTGGTGTAGGATCAAGAACGTCGATAAGCCTTTTGTGACGACGAATCTCAAACTGCTCACGAGCATTCTTGTTGACAAATGTGGAACGATTGAGAGTAATCTTCTCTATTTTTGTAGGAAGTGGTACAGGACCTACCACGATAGCACCACTATCTCTTGCTGTTGCGACAATTTTTGTCACTGCTTCATCGACAAGTTTGTGTTCAAATGCCTTCACATTGATACGAATCTTATTCGTTGATTTTTCAGTCTTTTTTGCTGCCATGGATTTTAAGGAAAATGTTAAAAATTTTATGACTCTCCAGAAAAACCTGGAGAGGATATAAAACTTTTAGAGAATTATGCGAGAACCTTTGCGACGACTCCAGAGCCAACCGTACGTCCACCTTCGCGAATCGCGAATCTGAGACCTTGATCCATAGCGATTGGGGCACCGAGCTCGATTGTCATCTTGATATTATCACCAGGCATGACCATCTCGACTCCTGCAGGAAGCTCTATAGAGCCAGTCACATCAGTTGTCCTGAAGTAGAACTGAGGCTTGTACCCCTGAAAGAATGGTGTATGACGTCCACCTTCGTCTTTTGTCAGTACATACACTTCTGCTTCAAATTTTGTATGAGGCTTGATTGATCCTGGCTTAGCAAGAACCTGTCCACGTTCGACATCAGTACGTTCGATACCTCGGAGAAGAAGTCCAGCATTATCTCCAGCCTGTCCTTGTTCAAGAAGCTTATGAAACATTTCAATACCAGTAATTGTAGTCTTAACTGTGTCTCTAATACCAAGAATCTCTATATCATCACCTACCTTTACGACACCCTGTTCGATCTTACCTGTGACAACAGTACCACGACCCTTAATAGAGAAGACATCTTCTACCGGCATAAGAAATGGCTTTTCGAGATCACGCTTAGGAACTGGAACATATGCCTCAAGCGCTTCAAAAAGATGGATAACTTCCTTTGCCCCATAAGGCTTCTCCATATCTTCTGGATTCTCAAGTGCGACAAGTCCAGAACCTCGGATAACAGGAAGATCATCACCAGGAAATTCATATTTAGAGAGAAGTTCACGAATTTCCATTTCGACAAGATCAAGCATCTCAGCATCATCAACCATATCACATTTATTCATCCAAACAACGATGTATGGAACTCCAACCTGACGAGCAAGAAGAATATGTTCACGAGTCTGGGCCATAGGTCCGTCAGTAGCAGCTACTACGAGAATCGCAGCATCCATCTGAGCAGCACCAGTGATCATATTTTTGACATAGTCGGCATGTCCAGGACAGTCAACATGTGCATAATGACGGGCGGCTGTCTGATATTCGACGTGTGCAGTATTGATTGTAATACCACGTGCCTTCTCTTCTGGCGCAGCATCGATCTGATCGTATGCCTTTGTTTCTCCACCGAATTTCTTCGCGAGAACGTATGTAAATGCCGCTGTAGAAGTAGTCTTACCATGATCAACGTGACCAATGGTACCAATATTCATATGCGGTTTTGATCTATCGTAGGTAGCCATATGAGAAAAAAGTAAAAAAATTAAATGCTTCTAGATTGTATATAAAAATAGGAAAATGCAAGTTTTATTTCTTGGTTTTCTGCATCTTTTTATTGATACGAGTGACAGCTTTTTTGAGCTTCTTGTGTGCGTAAGTGGTAAGTCTTGGCATAGATATCTAAGTTATAGGTTATAAGTATTTTGGATTGTATTCTCCATTCATTTTATTTAGATCTTTGCTATGTTAATAGCATATTTTTTGAATTTCGTCAAAACAACAGCCATAGCATTTTTGAGCCAAAGAGTTTCACCTTCGAGACTGATACGTCCTTGAAGCTTCTTGTAATGCTTGATGGCATTTTGGAGTTTTTCTCCAGAATGTGCTCATTTTCTTTTTACAGAGTAAACGAGCTTGTGTGGTCTTTTATTGCGGAGTCCCATAAAATCAAAGATGAAAAGTAGAAATGGTGGAGCCTAAGGGAGTCGAACCCTTGACCTCCTGCGTGCAAAACAGGCGCTCTAGCCAACTGAGCTAAGGCCCCAAAGGGGGAAAGTTATGGCGGTGCTGACGAGACTCGAACTCGCGACCTCTGCCGTGACAGGGCAGCGCTCTAACCAACTGAGCTACAGCACCAATGGTATACTGGAAGAGGAACTTGCATTACTCGAACATGTTTTGTATACAGCCATGCCTTCCAAATGCGAGCGGAGTATATGGAAGTTTTTTGGAAATGCAACTATTTTTTGGAAGAAATTATGTTCGAATATATCGCTGAAGGGCAATAAAAGAAGAAAGTATACCCAGAAAGAGGAATACAATTATCTCTTCAAGGATAAGTGTAGGAAAAAGAAGCGTGATCTTCTCTCCCATCTGAGCAAATGGTCCACTGATAAAATCAATATGTACCAGTGAACGAATAAGAGAAATGAGTACAAGGATAATAAGTGTTGCCCCAAGAGAATAGAGCGCTCATTGGATCAGGAATGGTCCATAAATAAAAGATTTTTTACCCCCGACAAGCTCTATAATTTCTATTTCTTCTTGCTGAAAAAATATAGAATTCCCTATCACTGTATAGATAATCATGGCAACCGTAAATATAAAAAGTCCGACGAGAGCATATATTCAATATTGGAGTACATGAAGAAGTCTTACTACAAGAGACACCCTCGTAAACTGACTCTTATAATCAAGAAGTTTTCTATTCATGGCATCTTGATCGTAGTGAAGCATCTTTGTCTCTCGCGAGATTCTCTCATCGAATGCATTATACTGATCAAGTGGAATATTATCGATCCGAAGAGAGTCTGGAAGAGGGTTTTCTCCAGTATATTCGATAAGACTCGCAAGATCTGGATTGCGCGCTTTGAGAAGATTGAATGCGTCTGCTTTTGTGATATTCTCGACGACGATTCCTGAGAAGCTAATTCTAAGATCATCGATGAGTACCTTCGCTTCGACATCATCACTCGTATATCCACTCTGATAATTGATGGTAAATGAGATCCTATCATTCACGGACTCGATAAATTGCCCTGAGGCAAAGAGTACAAGAAGAAGGACATTCACGAAAAATATGAGGAGTGCGATCACAAAAATCGATGAGATCGAAAGAAGTGGATTTCGGATAATATTTTTGATGGCGTATTTGAGGATGCGCATAATTTCAAGAATTGGAAAAAATAATAGAAAGATTCTATGGAAAAATCAGGAAAAAGCGAGTCAAAAAATTTGACAAGAGAGAGGGGGCAAGTTATATTAGATTAAGTAAGGGTCTAGAGTAGTTGATTTCTCTTGAAATCACTTATACTACTCTAGACCCTATGTTAACATTCACAAATCCAGCAACAAAATTGAATGATATTTCTGAGTTTTCGCGGAAGAATGAATCAAAGAACATAAGTGACTTTCACCTTCAAGATTGCATGCATTCACCTCACTTTGGATCTACCTCAGAAACCAAAAATAGCCTACATTTTTTTCTATTTACCCAAAAATTTAGTATATCTGCTCTCATGAAGAAACGAAGATGCTTCATTAAATCTGGTGATCAGAAAAAAGATGATATGCATGGGAAGTATATTGGATGAATCAGGATAATGAATCATCTCAAATCCATCTGCCCCATATATCCGAATATAGTATGGAGAAGTGATTTTACTCATATCATCTATAGATGAGTTCATCTCTATCTTGCTACTATCCTTGATGATTTCACCAAAGAGATTGTAGGATATGCACTCAGTTACTCTCATGCAAAAGAACTCATACTCAGTGCCATCCAAGATGCTATAACAAAAACTGGATGAATCGTACCAGAATATTTTCATTCCGATCAATGATCAGAATATACGAGTGAAGTCGTGATGCAATTTCTCCAAATGAATCATATTCTTATCTCAATGAGTACCAAGGCATCACCTTGGTAGAAATGAGCACAAGAATCCTATTATGGAAAACTCAAGCTCGAACTCTGAGATACAAAACAGTATGAGACACGAGAACATCTCATCCTTGCTATCCATCGTCAGATATCCTATTACAACGGGCGGAGACTCCATACTACTATCCGAGATACTCCCCGAT
>JAVHOR010000048.1:0-3268 GCA_036170175.1 Patescibacteria group bacterium
AGGCAAAGATTAAGGCTCTCAAAGAAAAACAAAAAGAATATACTGGTCATGTCACACTTATGAAATAATCTCCTTATCATAATTTGTTCCAATTTGGTCTCTAAAAAGCTCTAAGAAAAATCCATCCGGTCAGGGATGGATTTTTTATTTTGGGAGAAAGGATTTTTTCTTAGAGATATTTTCTGAGTGCATCGACTTTATCTGTCCTTTCCCATGTGAAGAGTGCATCTTCACGACCGAAGTGCCCATAAGCTGCTGATTTCAAATATCGTGGCTTTAGGAGGTCGAGCATTTGTACAATTCCCTTCGGTCGGAGGTCAAAATTCACTCGAATAATTTCGACGATTTTTTCATTCGGAATTTTTCCCGTTCCAAATGTATCGACCATAAGAGATACTGGCTTCGCAACCCCTATAGCATACGCGACTTGCACGAGACACTTATCGGCAAGACCTGCCGCGACGATATTTTTTGCGACATATCTGCCAGCATACGCAGCACTTCTATCCACCTTGGATGGATCCTTTCCAGAGAATGCTCAGCCTCCATGAGGTGCAGCTCCACCATATGTATCGACGATAATCTTGCGACCAGTGAGACCACAGTCTCCCATAGGACCACCGATGACAAATCGACCAGTTGGATTCACAAGAAATTTCGTATTCGCAGTGAGCATATGCGCTGGAAGCATCGGTCGGATAATCGTCTCGATCACTCCATCACGAAGAGTCTCATAGGCAACATCAGGGTGATGTTGAGTCGAGACGACGACAGTATCAATATCGACTGGGACTCCATCAATATAGCGAAATGTGACTTGGGACTTCGCATCAGGACGAAGCCATGGAAGCTCACCATTTTTTCTCACCGCAGCTTGCTGTTCCATGATACGATGCGCATAATAGATCGGTGCTGGCATGAGGGTATCGGTCTCATGACATGCATATCAGAACATAAGCCCCTGATCCCCAGCTCATTGATCAAGATCGATTCCCTTCCCTTCATCCACTCATTGTGCAATATCTGGAGATTGCTTATCATAGGCAACCATGACAGCAAGCGTATTACCATCATAACAAAGATCAGATGAATTGTATCCAATATCTGTGATGGTTTTTCGCGCAATACCTATGTAGTCAATATTCGCTGAAGTAGTAATCTCACCAGCAAGGACACAGAGTCCAGTGTTCACGAGTGTCTCTGCAGCGACTCGAGCGCGAGGATCTCCTGTGAGGATAGCATCAAGGATAGCATCAGAAATCTGATCAGCAACTTTATCTGGATGACCTTCTGAGACTGACTCAGAAGTAAAGAGAAATTCTGACATAAAAAATACTAAAAAAATAAAAAAACTCTCCGTTTAAGAAGAGAGAATAATTGTGACAAAAAAGCACGAAACTACATCTCTCCCCTTAAAGGGGTAGGAAGTGGCACCGATTTTCCAATGAGAGAAAGGAGAGATGCTGAAATAAATTCAGCATGACCTTCGGTCACTTATAGTTGGCTGCCGGAGTACTCATGACGGGCCTAATCCCTGGTACTCACTCTGAATGTTGAGCCTAAGTATATAGAAAATTCCTGAAAATCAAATTTCTTATTGAATCCTTATGAGAAAATTATAACCCAAGGATGGCAGATGATACTTGATAACTTCAAAAAATATGTAGAATGATTGGTATAGTTTTTACTTTATCACTTTCCATATTATGATCAAGGAATATATCGCATACCTGAGAGACAATCCAAAATGATACTGGTTCAAGAGAAAGCTCTATGGATGGGGATGGACTCCTGCGAGATGGCAAGGGTGGTGCGTTATTCTTCTATATATCGTACTCATCCTTATCTTAGTAATCTCCAGAGAAAAGTATGTACCTGGAAATAACATGTCAGGAAGTAATGTCCTAACATTCGCCTTGCCAATCATTATACTGACTATTCTTCTTGTTATTGTCGCTTATAAAAAAGGTGAAAAGCCAGGGTGGCAATGGGGAATCAAAAAGTAAATTACTCTTCTTTCTTCCATTTCACGCGCCATTGATGTATTCCATCGTACAACAATTTTTTAGCGTCTTCATTCAGGAACTTATAAGTAAGAAAATCTTCTACCATATCATCATTTTTCCATTTTGAATCAAAATACACATTCGGATCGGTGGACTCATTAGTAACACTTTCTCAAGTTGTATAATCACCTTCAGGATTACTATCCTCATTCCATCAGAATTTTAGTATTCCTCAGCATGCATCACATTTCCAAATCTTCATACTATTATACTGACAGCTTTTTGGTTCAACTTTCTCATTGAGAAGGAATATTCGTTCTACAGGATGATGACACATCATGTCACGACATGGAAAAACGCATTTTCATAACTTTTGGAAAAACTCTGTATAATTACTATTATTTTCTATCAAATGATTCATGGCTTCTTGACCCACTTGCACAAAATCAATATCGTATTCAGTCTCTCTATACTCTGGTATAAATTTCTCTACTTTTGAAGATCATATCCGCTTGGGAATTTCAATGGGCATTGGTCAATTAAAATCGAGAAATCGTTCCTCTTCGCCAATAAATACCTGAAGAAGTCCATCATCTGCAATATTGTAGTTCATATATGAATATTTGCATTCTATCACTTCCTTTCATCATTGATTTAAATCCATAATACCGCATAGTCATGATTTCTTTTCTACACGATAAAAATGTCATGAAAGACATTTCATAAATTTATATTTCCTTTTATTTACCACCGTATGAATGGCTTGTGATATACCATTTCCCTGAAGAGGCTCTCAAATTTCTACTGACTTCTGTCACAATAACGATACAGACTGAAGAACTTTATCACGAAGATTATTGAAATTGAACATGATATCTAATATTTAGAAAATATATTCTCTACATCCGTATCTCACATTTCTTCACTGACTCTCGAGCAATCTCACAAAAATGTTCGAGTTCTTTTTCAAAAAATGGATTTCCAGAAAAATTCGGATCAAGAGTAATTCCACTTCTATAATTCTGAAGATAATATGACTTTGCTCAGGAAATATATGAAGCCATCTCACGAATATCGTCTTCCGTATGATTTCCGTCAATAATAGTCGATCGGAATTCATAATCTTTCGCTCGATCTAGAATGAGAGCTATGCTTTTCTCATATTTCTTTTGGTCAACTGGATCACCAACAAGAGATGAATATTTTTTCCATGTATGCTTGATATCCATGGCAAAATAATCGACAAGATCTTCGTCGATAAG
>JAVHOR010000049.1:0-15536 GCA_036170175.1 Patescibacteria group bacterium
GAGAGACTATGATGATATGGATGAATTTATAGAGATTTCAAATGAACAAAAGAAATTCCTACACGATTATTCATTTCCATGGAGCTTTCTCGGAAAAAAGAATAAGAGTTTTATCTTACCTGATTTTATGAATGATATAGAGTATACAAAAATAGCACTCCGTGTAGCGGAAAACTGTATTCCTGCAAATATTCGCGAAAGTATCAAGTACCCACTTTTTCTTACTTCAGCAAATCTCTCAGGATCTCCAGAATCGACGACTCTGGAAATTGCAAAGGAGAGTTTTCCATGACTGGAATGATATAATCTATGAATATGTGATCGCCTTCCATCCGATATATTTTCTCTTGATCTTAGGGGGGAGATTATCTATCTAAGAAAGAATTATTAGATACTAGATATTAAAGGACATTTTTTGAGATCTTGAGTTGAGTAATAATTTCGGCTATATCATCACCATTCATAGTAAATGGGTCTCATATCAGAGAGCTCTTTACTTCCTCTGTAGAATAACGAAGAGGATAATTCTGAGAGAGAATACTCCTTGTTCTCCTTGTAATTATGCTAGTAACTGCGGAATTTTGATCCGCGAGACTAATGTAATAGAACATAAGGATATGGATTCATACTAATTCTTGCCCAGCAAATTGGGATCTACAGGTAAAGTAGAGAACTTGAAAAACCATAGCCTTTCTTGCACTACTTATTCCATCGAGGTTGATCGCATCCTCTATAAGCTCAGTTAGCATTCGAAGATCTAGTTTTTTCATCAATCCTTCAATTTCATTGAATGTAATTGGTGTTCGTTCTGAGAGTCTTTCCGTGATATGTTCCGTAGACATTGTTTCCGCATCAACATATTCTTCATTGTCTGATCAAGTGTTCATATTGTGTAATAAAATTATAGATTAAGATATCTCTTATTCCAGGTTATCTGTCGTTTGGCATAGTTCCGATTATGTTGAGCAATGATTGTCTCACATTCATTAAGTGTGATTTTCCCTTCAAGATGATCGATGACTTCACGGTAACCGATCGAATTGAGCCCAGGAGCAGATGAAGTAAATAGATTAGCATTGTAATATACTTCATCTATAAGTCAACTAATAATCATATTCTTTACACGAAGATTGATTCGCTCATAGAGATCTTTCCTCTCACTATCATTATATGGAGTGAGAAAGAGAGGAGAAAATCTGGAAGTTTTCGTATTTTTTGATTCACGCTTGGATCGACCTGTCTCACGCATCACTTCCAGTCATCGCATCACATAGCGAAAATTATTCACTTCGAGTTCATGAGCGTATTCTGGATCTACCCTTTCGAGCATATTCCAAAGTGCAGTATTTCACTCTTTTATCCTGATTTCTTCGAGCTTCTTCCTATATTCCCAATCAGGTAATGAGTCAGGAATGTTCATCTGGTAGAGTACTGCATCGATATAGAGTCCAGTACCGCCACAGAGAATTGGAACCTTTCACTCTTTTTGTATTCGCTCAATAATAGGAAGAGCATCTCGGGCAAAATCTACCATAGAAAAAGTCTCACTCGGATCGATCACATCGAGCATATGGTGGGGAATTCATTGCATTTCTTCAGGCTGGATTTTTCCTGTACCAATATCGAGTCCTCGATAAATCTGTCGAGAATCAGCCGATATAATCTCAGTATCAAGATATTTTGCTACCTCGAGAGAAAGTACTGTTTTCCCACAAGCAGTTGGTCAATAGATGACGATAAGTTTTGGTTTATCAGATTTTGTTCCGATATATTGATCTATGCGTTCATGAAAAGATGCGAGCATAATTTCTACGATTTTATTGGAGGAGAATTCTTGCTGCTAATATATCAGTCGATATCTTCGATAAAGCTCAGGACAATCGAGAAAAGTGGAACTCCAGCGAGAAGTCCAATAAGTCCAAAAAAATGTTCTGAAATAATCAAAATGAGGAATGTGATGAACATAGGAAAATTCACATAGGAAGAGACAATCTTTGGATTGAGATAATATGCTTCTACAGCATGTACAATAGCAATCATAATAAGACAGAGTATGACAATCGTAATGCTTGTATTGCTTGATGCACCATATCCATAGGCCAATATAAGAATGGGAATTCACGACAGAAATGTTCCAAATACAGGAATAAATCCACAAATAAAGACAATAAGAGACAATGTAAAAACAAATGGGAAAGCGCCTCATCCGTGATAAAAGCTGATAACAATAAGTCCAATAGAAGTCAATAGAGCATTTACAAGAGCAATAATGGATTGTGCCTTGAATACAAGACCAAATCATGCTCACATTTTCTTTGCTATTATAGCCCATTCATCATAGAGAAATCGGAAATTTCCATTTCTGATTTGAGAAAGGAATTGCTTGATGCGAAACCGATCAATTATAAAAATATAGGAAAGAATGAGTGCAATGAGAAATTTTGTAAATATAATTCCCGCATTGGTTACATAAGTAAATGCTTTTTGTCCTACAGACTCAAGATTATCTGGACTGACGACATCACCAATCATTTCATTGAGTCAGAGATTGAGATTGAGAGAAGATTCTATTTTTGCGATAAAATCTTGTCCCTGATGTGCAATATTTCCTGAGTTGTTGAGAAAGTTTCGTATTTCCGATCCAATCTGAGGAATGATATTTATAAATATAAATACAAGAATTCCAATGAAAATAATATAGATCCCAGTAATTACAATATTAGCTGTAGAGTATTTCTTTGCTATACGATGAGGAGTGTCAACCTTACCATGTTCTCACCAAGCGTGGATACGATGTGAGACATATGTACCAAGCTCGAGAAATATATAGGCAAAAAGAAATGTCGCAAAGAAAAGCATGAGGAAATCTACTAATATATATCCAATAACGAAAAGAAGAGTATAGGCTATTACCTTCTTAATGAAAATCTCACTCAAAATAATGGAAAGAAAAGATCGGAGAAGAGTCATAAGAAAAAAGATTAAGAAAAAAGAGTTTTAGAAAACTTCATTTACCGCATTTTTGAGAGCATTCTCAGATCCTATATCGAGCGTACATTCGATTGACCAACTTCCACCGAAAATATGCTGAAGCGATTCAGAGAGAATATTTTTTGATTTTGCTGTGTTAACGCGATCATAGTTCCATTTCTTCGAAAATATAAGATGGAGTGATTTTCTTTTCTCATCTGTATTCTCACCAAGTTCGAATCGTGCGCACTTTACATCGGTCATGAGAGTAGTAGTCTTTAGTCCAGTGATAAATGCAGGGAAAGAGAATGGTTTTATTCACATATCTTTATCATGTACAATGAGGGGGACTTCCACAACTTGGAGTTTTTGTCATTCTTGTGCAGATTTTCACAAAGGAGTTTCTATAATGGGAGTTTTCTGTGATTCCTGTGGAGCTGAAATTATCATTTCATGTGCGACTTCTGTTTTTACTTTCTTTTTTTCTACTTTTGGTGTTTGTAATTTCTGGATTTCTTCTATTTTATTTTCGATAATTGATTCTTCCTTTTCTCATTTAGCAATCTTGAGAAGAGTGATCTCTATGAGCATCATACCATCAGGAATATTCCGTATTTTTGTATACGCATCCTGAATCGGAGAAAAAAGATTATGATACACATAAAAAAAATCATCCCCAATATGCTCGACCATGAGGTCACGAAGTCGATACATAAGTTGTTCGAAAAATGATCGTACTTGAATATGTTGTTCACGGATCTGATCAAGAATAGCAAGGATTTCGGTGGAATTGTGATGCTCAAGGTTACGAATAATAGTATCAATAAATTCATCTTCGAGAAGTGAGAGTGTATGGCGAACATGCTCGGTAGTGATTTCTGCATCGATCACATTTTGTTCGAGAAGTGTGAGAGCATCACGAAGGCCTCATCGCGCACTTTTTGCGATGATTCCGAGTACTTCTTTTTCTACGATGATTCATTCTTTCTTTGCCACATCTTCGAGAAGCTTCACAATATCTGATTGTCCGATCTTTCTGAAGTCGAATCGTAGTGTCCGAGATCTAATCGTCTCAGGAACTTTATCGATCTCTGTCGTTGCAAGGATGAACTTCACATGACTTGGTGGTTCTTCGAGCGTCTTGAGGAGAGCATTGAATGCTGGAGTCGAAAGCATATGAACTTCGTCGATAATATAGATTTTGTATTTTCATTGATTGGGCTCGAAGCGCGCTCGTTCTATAAGTTCACGAACATCTTCAACTCAAGTATTACTCGCTGCATCAATCTCGATAATATCGAGCATTGTCTCATTCGTAAAAGCAAGACAATTCTCACATGCATGACATGGATTTCCATCTTGGACATTGGTACAGTTGAGTGTCTTTGCGAGGATTCGGGCGCTCGTCGTCTTTCCTGTTCCGCGTGATCCATGAAAAAGGTATGCATGATGGACACGTCCGCTCTTTATACTATTGCGGAGTATGGTCGTGATGTAGTCCTGTCCAATGACAGAATCCCAGTCTTTTGGACGATATTTTGTATAGAGAGACAATGCTTCGCAAATTAGAAATTAATGATGTAGAGTGAAAAATACTAGGAAAAGTATATCGAAAAGAACCAAAAATACAAAAAAATCCCCAGAGGAAGGGATTTTGATACAATAATCTTTTTCTAATCAGTATCTTCTATAGCTTCATCGAGAAACTGATTCACAAAATTTCTTGATAAGATAAGTATCCCAAGTCCAATAACAAGTGAAGCAAATGCACTAATGTCTGAATATCCTGGAAAAAGATAATGATCAGCAAGGTTCCATATTCCTCGCCAGAAGAGGATAATAGCAGTACCGACGAAAAATGCCTCAAGGCGTTTTGCCCAGAGTTCGAATTTGGAATAATGGTGTTTGAAGAAGTGGAAATGAACCATATGAACAAGATTTATAACATTAGAATATCATATTTTCTATTTTTTTGCAAAAAATGAGTATTTTTTTATAATTCCTTGTGTACATCTTAAAGTCTATACTATGATCGATATAAAAATTCTCCGTACCAATCCTGATCTTGTCCGAAAGGCTCTCCATGATAAAGTCACGAAGTGAGTCGATCTCGAAGAAGTTATCCGGCTCGATCTCGCTCGTATATCTCTTCAGCAAGAGCTCGATGCACTTCGTGCTCGTCGTAATGATCTCTCAGCAAGTATGGGGAAAGGGAAACCAGAGCCAAAGATTCTTGAAGAAGCAAAAGAACTCAAAGAAAAGATCCAAGCAGGAGAAAAGAAATTCGAAGAGATTGAGACAGAATTCCTTGTCCTCTATAAAAAAATTCCAAATATTCCAACATTAGATACTCCAGTAGGACTCACAGAAGAAGAAAATATAGTCGTCAAGCAATGGGGAAAGATTCGAGAATTCGACTTTCCGGTCAAGAATCATGCTGAGATTGCATCTGTCCGATGATGGATCGACAAGGAGCGAGCAGCGAATGTTGCAGGAAGTCGTTTTGCTTATCTCAAGTGAGATCTCGTGAAGCTCCAATTCGCTCTTATCCAATGGGTGATGGATACACTCTCAGATTCGAAAGTATTATCAAAAATTATTAGAGAGCATAAGCTCAGTGTCTCAGATAAGCCATTCACTCCGGTACTTCCTCCATATATGATCAAGACTGCTCCATACGATGCGATGGATCGTCTCGAACCACGCGAAGATCGCTACAAGATAGAAGGACAAGATCTCTGGCTTCAATGAAGTGCCGAGCATGTACTTGGTGCTATGCATGCTGGAGAAATATTCGATGAGTCAGAAATGCCAGTCCGCTACCTCGGGTATGCGACATCATTCCGTGGTGAGGCAGGAACCTATGGGAAAGATATGGAAGGAATTATCCGAATGCACCAGTTCGACAAGCTCGAGATGGAGTCATTCTCGACTGCTGAGACGTCACATGATGAACACCTTCTCTTCTCAGGAATACAGGAATATATGATGCAACAGCTCGAGATCCCATATCAGAAGCTCCAGAAGTGTACCTTCGACATCGGTAAGCCAAATGCAAAATGATCAGATATCGAGGCGTGGCTCCCAGGACAATCTCAATATCGTGAGACACATACGGCTGACTATATGACTGATTATCAGTCTCGTAGACTCCAGACTCGTGTTCGCCGAACCAGTGGAGATGTAGAACTCATCCATACCAATGATGCGACTGCATTTGCATGTGGACGAGCTCTCGTGGCAATTATGGAGAATTATCAAAATGAAGATTGCAGTGTCACAGTTCCGAAAGTACTCAGGAATTATATAGGAGGGAAGGAGAGGATATAAATATTGATATTCTGAGCATTTCACTATACTCTCTTATGACTAGCAAAAATAGATATATAAAATGAATCGAAAGTCGAATTCATCAGATAGAACTTCACTTTGTAAAATTCTACCAAGCAGTAGAAGAAGAAAATATAGTACGAGCTATATATTATCAGAATGAAATCTATCAGAAATTCTGGCTCCAAGTTGTAGAAATTCGTGAAAAATACAAACCTCTTTCAGAAAAGCTGGAACAACTTTACCTCATAACTCAAGAAAAAGTCTATGAAAATCAAAGCATATCGCTGAACTCGCCTTACTAGTGCACTCAGTCTCATCAAGTGAACACAGGCAAAACATACTACCTATTGGGTGACAGATAAGGAAGAATCTCGACCATATGCAGAAGTGGAGAAATGGGAAGATAAGAATGAAGAGTGAGCAATTATTGAGGCAACATTAGATTTTCCACATTCACAGGTATACTATATTTCTCCATCAGAATGGAAATGATTTAATCTTCGTGAAAAAAAAATTCTTCTTGGTCGAACTGGAATATTTGAGACAGAAAAATTCAAAGTCATAATCCTTTCAAAAGAACGACAAAGTTCAGTCACAGAGCCAAAGCTTATTGAGATTGTATAGGAATTATATTGGAGGGAAGGAGTGTCAAGGATCTTGTAGATTCGGATAATACTCTCTTTCATGAATTTCAAAAAAATATTCAGAAAGAATACTGAATTGAAACTGATATTCATGTAAAAATTGAAAATTATTAATAATAATCTATGCCATTCCTCCTCAATCCTCATCTTGATCTCACTACACAAATCATCGAGACTCCTCGTTGCGTGATTATACCATTTTCCACTGATGGTCGAGTAGACATCCGTGAACTTGCAGAGGAATTTTGCAAGGCAAATAAGGATTTTTTTGTGAGTCCATTTCTTCCGACATATGAGCAAGAACTCGAGTTCGTAGGGATGCAAGAAATGGCTATTCAAAATAGGGAAGTATTCGAGAATTTTATCCTCGAGAAAGATACAGGTAGACTCATAGGATGTGTCGGGCTCAGGAGTCCTGAAGAACATCGTATGAATATCTGACTCTGGATTCGAGTAGATGAACACGGAAAATGATATGCGACTGAAGTATATATTTCATTGATCGATTGGGCAAGAGAAAATACAAGATATACATATCTGAAGCATTCTCTCAATACTCTGAATGAACCAAGTCGAAAACTGGCTCTCAAATTCGGTGGAGTCTTACAACAAGAGAAAACCGACAGAGGACATGAGGTATATCATATTCCAATCTAGATATTCCTACTGAGCGAGAGATTCTTTCATTCATTTGTGAGTTTTCTCGAGAAGCTCTCTCTCGAAGAGAAGATAATTCTCAGGATCAAATGATTCGAGCATGCTCATAAAGTTTATTATCTCAGATTTAGCTTCTTTCCACCATTCTTCTCAGCTCTGAGATTTGGTATCTTCATCCTGATAACAGAGTCGAATCTTCTCATATATGACTCAGAGATCATCTAATGGTCAGATTGTTCCAGAAAGTCCTAATACAAGAGATTCTTTGACTTCATTCCAGGAGAGACGGAGAGAGTCAAGTTGCCCATAGAGACTCATCTCTTCAGGGGGAAATGAAAATGCAAAAATGACATTATCTTTTCTTCACTGTATTCAGATATGTTTTTTCTTGAACTTTTCGTAGTGATCCTCTTGAAATAGAGGATTCATGAGATGAGAAATATAGAGATAGGTATATCGAAGAAACTCTTTGTGATACTTCAAAATAAATGCTTGAATATCTTTGGAATCTCAGAGAATTTTCTGTGAAATAGCGGGGATATTTTTATAGAAATCATTCTTCATTTCGCTCTTCCAATCTTCCTGAGAAATCAAGTGATGGTGAGGGAAATCATAATAGATTGTCTGGTGTTCTCAGTGGTAAGGTGGAGTATGTCTCTCTGGAAAAGGTTGTACCTGGTTTTTTGATTCTTCATGAATATCTCATGAGAGTATTCTATTCGTATAGAGTTGCGTACTACTTTCCAATATCTTGGTATATATTTCGAGGCCAATAGACGCCTGCCTGCAAGAAGCATCGAGCCAAGCAGAAAATACATTATACATACGTAGAGTTTTATATACTAGAAATATACTCTATATGTTTTACTTGTCAATTTCCAAAGGAGGATTTAGTCCACTTTCTTCACGAACTCTGTCCTGAGAACGAGACCTTTCATTTCAGGAATATTTGCTGTGATCTCTTCAATATCATCGGTAAGTCTGATATTTTTTACCTTTGTTCACTTTTTGAGAGTGACTTTTGTTCCTTTGACTGACAGCTCTTTCGTGAGCTGGACAGTATCCCCTGAGGAGAGAGTATTACCGAATGCATCGAGTGTGATAAGATTTTCTGACATAGAGTTGGTTGGGTTAGAGATTATTTGTACTTTTGTTCATGTTTGAGGAGCCAGATTTTTCGTGTTAGTCAGCCTCCATATCCGACGAGTTTTCCAGATTTTCATATCACTCGATGACAAGGAATGATAATGACTATAGGATTATGGTGATTGGCGCCACCGATGGCTCGTAGCGCCTTTGAATTGCCGATTATAGTCGCTTCTTCGAGATAATTTCGAGTCTCACCATAGGGAATTTTCTCGAGGGATTTCCATGCTTTCATCTGGAATTCTGTTCCGCGAGGATCGAGTGGAATCATGAAATTTCTTCGTGTTCCAGTGAAATATTCTCTGAGCTCGAGAGCTACTTGTGAGAGAATCAGGTTTCCTTGAGATTTTATATTGGTATTATATCGTTTTTCGATTTTTCTTATTTTCTCAGAGAGTTCAGCGTTGTCTGCGAATTCAGTCATGAGAAGATATTCATCACTTGCGACGGCATAGATGTCACCAAGAGGCGATGTAATTATAATAGATGAGAGAGTCACGGATATATTGTATTTGAAAGAGTATTTTTGTGAAATTTTTATATTCGTTCTTTTACCACAAAATCAGGGACTGTATATCTCTTGTTCTTGGCAAATATTGTAATCTGCAATTTTCAGATATACTATATGTATCTATTTTTTTTACTTTCTTCTTATGCGGTATTTCATGGCTCTTGTTCTTGTCGTCGCAGCACTTCTCGGACTTACTTCACTCACAGCATCAGTTGGAGCAACTGTGACAGTCTCATGAGAGACTCGTCTTGTCTCTCCGAACAATCCAAAAGTGAATCCAAAGGCGAAATATATCATTCTGAAAAGACAGATTCTTGTACAGATAGCAAGAGCAAGATCCAAACTCGTACTTTTGGATACTCAGATCAAATACCTCGAGAAAAAGATTGAAGCTCGAGTAAGGGGTTGATTCGATAATACTCTTCTTCAGAAGAGACTTAATGTGTTTATAGATATAAAATCAAAAACAGATGAGCTTCTCTCGAATCTCATAAAAAAACTCTGAGAGACAGAAGATGCAATCATAGGAAATATAAAATAATAAAAATCCCTCGAAAGAGGGATTTTTATTTTGACATAAATATATTTATGCTATAATAAAGAAAATTTATTTTCTTATTTTATATTATGGCTCGTAGCGATGTACCGTTTTCCATTGAAGATATTTCAGAATATGTCGACTGTATGCTTCTTCCAGAGCAAATAAATGAACTTGCATGAGAGAATAAGGAATTCTGAGATTACCTCAAAGGTATCAACGATGCTATTGCAATGGGAAATCATGATAAAGCTTTTGAGCTTCAAGGAGCATTTAATGCAAAATATGATACAGGAGCAATGGATCAATCTTGAGCTACTAATATAGAACAAATCAGACAAATTCAAAATGATGTATTTATTGCAGTATTTAACTTAAGAGAGAAAAAAGATCGATTGGATACAAAATACCCAAATCTTCAATCTATAATAAATGAGATTATATGAATTCCTGATGATTACTCGGAATTTATGTTTATAGGTGATGACTGAAAGGATATCAGAAAATCTTCTCGTTAATCAAAATTAAATCCTCCTTCTTGGAGGATTTTTTATTGTCTTTCATTCCTTTTTTCATACACTCATCCGCATGATTCAAGATGAGGCTTTTGACATACTTTCGATGGGGTACAATGTATTTCTCACTGGTGCTGCAGGAAGTGGAAAGACATTTCTCGTCAATCGCTTTATTCGATATTGTCACAAACACAGAATAGGTGTGGCAATCACGGCTTCGACTGGAATTGCCGCGACACATATCGGAGGAATGACTATCCATTCCTGGAGTGGTATGGGAATACGAGAAAGTCTCACAAGTGAAGATCTCGAATATATCATGGGCCGAGAATACCTCATGAAGCGATTTGCGAAGACGTCAGTTCTTATCATCGATGAGATATCGATGCTCTCATGAGCATTCCTCGCTTCACTTGATTTGCTTCTTCAGAGATCTCGAGTCTCTCCAGAACCATTTGGAGGAATTCAGGTCGTGCTTGTCGGAGATTTTTTCCAGCTTCCACCAGTTTCAAGAGGATCGAGCTTTCCAGAGTTTGCCTTTGAACATAGTTCTTGGAAGACATTTTCTCTCGCTATCTGTACATTGACGACACAATATAGACAGGGAGTTGATAATTGAGAGTTGAGAGTTGATAATTCGCAAGAGCAAGAGTCACTTCTCACAATCTTGAACGAGATTCGTTCATGAGATGTATCAGAGAAGTCGCAAGATCTTCTCGCGACGCGAAATATCAGAGTCGAGACAGACGATCATACAGAGCTTTTCACTCGGAATGTATCGGTCGATAAATACAATACTGATAGACTCAATCAAATTCATAATGACACTATGGTCTATAAGATGACTTCAAAGTGATCGGAAAAACTCGTTGAATCTCTCAAAAAGTGATGCCTTGCACCAGAAACTCTTATTCTCAAAAAGTGAGCTCGAGTCATGTTTGTGAAGAATAATTTTGAAGCTGGATATGCGAATGGTTCCATTGGTCATGTTACATGAGTATTTGAGTGACTTCCTGTCGTCAGAATTCTTAATGGGACTTCAATCACTGCTGACACTATGGACTGGTCAGTCGAGGAAAATGGAAGAATCAAGGCTTCGATTACTCAGATACCCCTTCGTCTTGCTTGGGCGATCACGGTCCATAAATCACAAGGAATGACACTTGACTCTGCAGTCATGGATCTCTCGGATGCATTTGTTCCTGGGCAAGGATACGTCGCACTTTCTCGTGTCAGATCTTTGGATGGACTCATCCTCAAGTGACTCAATCATATAGCACTTCAGATTGATCCCCGCGTGATCGAATATGATCGCACACTTCGTGCGACTTCTGATCGAGTAGTCACACGACTCGCATCACTTTCTCTCGAAGAGAGACAAAAAAAACGTGAAGAGGCAATTATTCGACTTGGGGGAGTACTCGAGGAAAAGTCAGGATCACCAGCTTCTTGAATGAAACACTCTAAGAAAATATCAACACATGAAGAAACCTATGTACTTCTTCAGCAGTGAATGGACTTTGAGTCTATCGCAAATATTCGCAATATAAAGATTTCAACTATTTTTTCTCATATTGAGAAGCTTATCGAAGAAGGAAAAAAGATCGATCTCGAAGAATTCCGTCCAGATGATGAAGCGCGCCTTGCTCGTATCGTCGATGCATTTCGTCGGCTTTCTACGGAAAATCTCTCACCCGTGAAAGAATATCTCGAAGATGAGTATGATGGAATATATGACTATGATGAACTCCGAGTTGCAAGACTTTTTCTTTAGTTTTCTTTAGTATTGTTTTCTTTTTGAATAGTATTATAATTCTTCCTCTTTTACTTTCTCTTTTATGACCTCATTCTTTCGTATCATTGCATTTCTTGCACTCCCATTTCTTCTCTCGAGCTGTATGAAGATGGATATATCTCTGCGAGCTACTTCAGATGGCAATGTTCATGAAGAACTCACGATCGATATATCTCAGATGGCAACAATGATGGCTGGATTTTCTGGAAGCTCTACGGAAAGTATGAATAAGGATCTCTGTAAGGATGAATCTTTTTCTCAAAGTATCACAAAAGATGACAAGAAAATGCAGAATATCGTCTGTACCTCTCTCGGTGACTATAAGTCAAGAATTACTGGCGATACAGCAATTGCTGATATGCCCCAGATGCTTACCATGAGTGGTGTGACCATATTTGATGCTGGATTCTCTCAGAAAAAATCTACTTCAAGTATCTCAAAAGAAACATGAACAGGCTCAAATATGGATCCAAAATCTCTCGGGTTTTCTATCACAGGAAAGGCAACCCTTCCATGAAAAATCGTCTATCTTGAATGAGGAAATCTTCTTTCTCAAGATACTGTAGAATTTGATTTTCTTGATCCAAAATTCCAAAAGAGAAATGCACTCTATGTAGTCTCAACGAATGATGGGAGAAGACTTTCAACAAAAGAAATCAATAAATATAAGCTTCTTCTCAAGAAAAAAATTCGAGAATCAAAAAAACAATAATATTTCCATGAAAAGAAAACTTGCCCTTTTAACAAAAAATTCTTTCTTTTGAAGGATATAAAATTGAAATGACAAATAGTGGAAGATTGGAAGAGTTTTTTGAAGAGTACAAGGAAATAGTTATTTTTTGTATATACATCCAACTTCATGATCGTTCACCAGTCCAGCTGCTTGTATGAAAGCATAGCAGATCGTAGGGCCAACGAAGGTAAATCCATATTTTTTGAGGGATTTTCTCATGGATTCAGATATATCTATATAAGCAGGGCAGTCACGAAAAGTCACTCGTTCATTTAGTATCGATTTTCCATCGACGAAGTTCCAAATGTAGTCTGAGAAGCTTCCATATTCTTCCTCTATTTTTTTGTAGGCGAGAGCATTTTTTCTGACTCATAGGACTTTGAGTTTGTTTTTTATAATATTGAAGTGAGGCATTCTTTTGAGAAGCTCCTCATCGGTAAATGCAAGAATCTTGTCAATATCGAAATTCCAGAACATTGCCCGATACGCATCGCGTCTATTCAGAATCATCTCCCAAGAGAGTCATGCCTGAGCACCTTCGAGACAGAGAAGTTCGAAAAATGTATGATCGTCATGTATCGGCTTTCACCATTCATTGTCATGGTAAGATATGTAGAGCTGGTTCTTCATATTGACCCAGCCACAGCGATGAGAAGTATTCATAAGAAGTAGTATAGTGTGTCTCGTAGAAAATTCAAAAGAGTTTCCCATGAGAGTTATTTTCAATATTTTGACAAAAAACATGAATTGTGGCAAGATATTTCTATCTTAATCCAAGATATGCCTTCACAATTTACAGACGAACAAACTCGACAACAATATATTGCTGGAATTACAGATATACTCGCGCAGATTTTCAAAATTACTGATTCTGTACAAAAACAAGCAATATATTCTGAGCTTGAGAAACTTGATGACGTGAGTCTAATTGCAAAGCAAAAAAATGTGGAAGAATATTTAGCAGAAAGTATTAGATCAAATACTACTTATAGGAATCAGCTATCAAATATGGAACATGTTTGAATAGAAAATAATGAAAAAGAGCAAATAGATATTGTCCTTAATTCCAATCTTCTAACCATATAAATATGGCCGAAACAACAATAAATGATATTTTTACTATAAGTAAGAATAATCAAATAATAAATCCTGATCAGATAACAAGAAATACTGACCTTAAAGGTGCTACACTTGATTCTTTTGATATGGAGGTAATAAAATGAAATATGCAAACCCTTCTTGTAAAATATGGCGCATCTCAAGAGTTATGAAGTAAGATTTCTGAATGACTTACGTCATTAACAAATCTTTTGAATAATTGAA
The DNA here is from genome assembly GCA_036170175.1 of Patescibacteria group bacterium. Classification (GTDB taxonomy): domain Bacteria; phylum Patescibacteriota; class Gracilibacteria; order BD1-5; family UBA2023; genus JAGOMW01. Next base: position 14,166 of record JAVHOR010000049.1, read on the forward strand.
ATCCGAATAATGCACAGATTGTCACTCAGCTAAATAAGCTAAATAAACTTAAATATGTTTGAGATAGAAATAAGGCGCATGAGTTTCTTGTGGGATTATGACTTCCGGGTTTAGTAAAGCTAGTAGAATGAAATGATTCAAGATCAGTAGATTCAACTAAAAAAACTGTAACCACAGCAAATTCTAACTTTCCAACAAACACTAATCCTACAAAAGAATCTAATATCAAAAGTTGAAATTCATGGGCAGAAAAAGTAATGAATCCTAATCCCAGTAGGACCGCGATGCTTAATGACGCCTAATAATAGGGCTTCTTATTTATTTCTTCTTGGCTGTGGAGTCCATTTTTTTGCTGGTATTTTTTCTCCAGTTTTTTCTCGAGAATAAGGCTTAATGTCTTTTTTTTCGATATTTGTTCGAGCTCTTGGAATAGTATTTCTTTCTGGTGGTTTTTCTTTCTCTTCAGGTTTTGGGTACACTTTTTTTGGAGCCTCGTTGGCTTTTGGGAATCTTGGCTTGTCTCTCCTATGTCCAGGTCAGAGATTTCATGATTCATTATTCCAATGCGGTTTCTCTTTTACAATACGTTCAGTTTTAGGCCTACTTATCTCTGGTTTTTCTTTTCGAATTCTTTCATCACGAGAGTTTTCTCTTGGTTTTTTCTCGAAAGGTCGCTTTGTTTCATTTCATCTTGGATGTCCTGAAAATCCTCTCTGAGATCCTGGCTTTGGAGTCGGGATAGGATGATGATCCATGAGTGGGAATGGATGATCTTCGATGACAGGGATTTTCTTGGCAATGAGCTTCTCAATATCATAGAGATATGCTTTCTCCTCAGCATCACAGAAAGAGATAGCAGTTCACTTTGCGCCTGCTCGACCAGTACGACCAATGCGGTGAACATAGGTCTCAGAAATATTCGGAATCTCATAATTGATGACATATTCGAGCTCATCGACATCAATCCCACGAGCAGCAATATCAGTCGCGACGAGGACGCGAGTCGTCTGAGCTTTGAAGTTTGCAAGTGCTTTTTGTCGTGCTGATTGGGCTTTGTTCCCATGGATTGCCTCGGCTGATATGTGATTTTCAGCAAGAATTTTCACGACTTTATTCGCTCCACTTTTTGTCCGAGTGAATACGAGTACCGTCTTTATACTTTTTTCTTTGAGAATATTGAGAAGGAGTGAGGCTTTATTTTTCTTGTCGACAAAATATATCTGCTGTGCAATAATATCGACGGTCGAAGAAATCGGTGTGACGGTGACTTTTGCAGGATTCACGAGAATAGTGCTTGCAAGCTTGATAATCTCTGGAGACATGGTTGCTGAGAAAAAAAGTGTTTGTTTTTTCGGAGGAAGTACTGCAAGG